>JAFSZW010000121.1 GCA_017458865.1 Clostridia bacterium | reverse complement strand
GTAATTTATGATGATCATATGTTGGATAACCACGCCTTTTGTGTTACTTGCACAGTTTTCAAAATTCGTGTACAATTCAGCGCAATTCCCGTTTTAGACTGACCAATATTCTTGTTCCGGAGCAACGGTACGGGATTCGCATTGTTTTCTTGCCCAGTGTGCAGCCTGTGGTATTGCCCATGGAGATCAGCCTTGGCTGCCGCCAGGTGGCTCCCGTGATGCTGTGGAATGATGGATCAGGGATAACAGCATTCACAGTAGCCTGGAGCAAGGCAAATTTGCGCATCAGATGCGGGCGTCAGTTTTAAGGATTAGAACCAGACAGACTGAAATGCAGGAGCATTCCGTGCTTGGAAAGAGGATGATGGAGATGAACAATAACAGCGACTTTACGCAGGGGAGCATTCTATCAAAGCTGCTGCGCTTTATGCTTCCGGTATTGCTTGCGCTTTTTCTGCAGGCAATGTACGGAGCGGTGGATCTGCTGGTTGTGGGACAGTTTGCCACAAGCGTTGATGTTTCCGCCGTATCGACGGGGTCTCAGATCATGATGACCATTACCAACATTGTTGCAAGCTTTGCGATGGGTGCAACGGTGCTGATCGGCCGGAAGATCGGGGAAGGCAGAGCGGATGAGGCGGGACAGGTGATTGGCAGCAGCATTCTGCTGTTTGGCGTGATAGGACTTGTCTTCTCGTTCCTGACTGTATTGGGTGCACCCGGGCTGGCAGGTATCATGCACGCACCGGCAGAGGCGATGACAGATACCGTTCAGTATGTGCGGATCTGCGGGGCAGGGATGCTCATCATTGTGGCATACAACCTGATCGGATGTGTTTTCAGGGGGATCGGCGATTCCAATACGCCGCTTATCTCTGTTGCGATTGCCTGTGTGACCAATATTGCAGGAGATCTGCTGCTGGTGGCCGTGCTGAAAATGGGGACGCGCGGCGCAGCCATTGCGACAGTGTTTGCCCAGCTGGTGAGCGTCGTTTTGTCCGTTCTGCTGATCCGCCGGAAAACGCTGCCATTCACGTTCAGCCGTTCGGACATCCGCTGGCGCACTGGCCTGATTTCACAGGTGACCATCCTGGGCCTGCCGATCGCTGTTCAGGATTTCCTTGTGGGCATTTCCTTCCTGGTGATCCTGGCGATTGTCAACAGCCTTGGTCTTGTGGCATCTGCCGGCATCGGTGTGGCTGAAAAGGTGTGCGGGTTTATCATGCTCGTCCCGAGCGCATTCATGCAGTCAATGTCCGCGTTTGTCGCCCAGAATATAGGCGCTGCCAAACCGGACAGAGCAAGGCAGGCACTCAAAGTCGGCATCATTGCGTCTGAATGCTTTGGCGTTGTCATGTTCCTCTTCGCATTCTTCCGTGGGACAATCCTGACCGGGATCTTTTCGAATGATCCTGAGGTCGTCCTGGCCTCTGCGGAGTACCTCAAGGCATATGCCATTGACTGCATGTTTACGGCATTCCTGTTCTGTTTTATCGGGTACTTCAATGGCCTCGGGCAGACAAGCTTTGTGATGGCACAGGGAATCATTGGCGCGTTCGCAATTCGGATTCCGGTATCTTTCCTGATGAGCCGCATGGTACCTGTATCGTTGTTCCACATCGGGCTTGCAATTCCATGCTCTACGGTCATCCAGATTTCATGCTGCTTCCTGTATCTGTTCTATATGAGACGGAAGGGACGGTTGTAAAGACGTTCAGGTGGAGCAATCCAGCAATCCGGAAACGGCAATGTGAAAGAGAAAAAGGGATACAGGCGCGGATGATTACGCCGATGAACCAGACAACGTGTCCCTGACGGATGGCAGCCTTTGGGAGGCTTGGCAGCCTCTGCTCATCAAAGCGTGTGCAGAAGTACTGTGGTGCTACGCTTTGAATGGCCCATCCGAACAGGCTGTCTGTGAGGGTCAGACCAGGTCTGCGGGAATTCAGTTTAACAGACAATTCTTACGACAGTCCATACAATATGGAAGGAATGGAGGTACAGCATATGATTAAGAACAGTCAGTGGATAACAGTGCCGGAGCAGTATGCATCCGGTGACGTCTGTCCGGTCTTTCGCAGGCGTTTTGCAGTGAAGGATCCGGGCAGTGTAAAAGACGCGCAGCTCACGATTACCGCGCTTGGCGTATATGAGGCCAGACTGAACGGAAAGCGGATCAGCGATTATGTGCTGGCCCCCGGCTGGACCTCATATGAGCATCGCCTGCAGTTCCAGACGTATGAGGTTTCGGCGCTTCTTGAGGCAGAAAACGAACTCACGGTAACCGTCGGACGGGGCTGGTTCCGTTCGCCCATGCCGGGTGCCGTGATGACAGAGGAGATCCGCAGACGATGCGCGCAGCCCTGCGGTGTGATTGCGGAGCTGATCATTTCCGATAATGACGGATGCGAGAATACCATCCAGACAGATACAGCATGGGAGGTATCGGAGAGCCCGGTTCGTTTCAGCGAAATCTATGCCGGTGAGACCGTGGATGGGCGCTTTGTGCCGGATCTGTGGATGCCGGCAGCAGCGCTTGAGTGGTCAAAGGACATCCTCATCCCTCAGGAGGGTGAGGAGATCCGGGAGACAGAGCGCGTTCTGCCCAGGGAGATCATCCGTACACCCGCAGGTGAAACGGTTGTTGACTTTGGTCAGGTGATTACCGGATACGTGGAGATTCATCTGGGCGCCAGCGCGGGGGATGAGGTGTGCTTTCTACATGGTGAGGTGCTCGATGAGGAGGGCAACTTCTTTAATACCAATTACCGCAGCGCAAGGGCCAGAGTTATGTATATCTGCAGGGACGGGGAGCAGACCTGGCATCCGCAGCTCACGTTTTTCGGTTTCCGGTATATTAAGCTGCTCAGCTGGCCGGGGGATCCGGTGCCTGACAACTTTGCGGCATTGGTGGTTCATTCCGACATGCGACGTATGGGCAGACTGGAATCCGGCCTGCCCATCCTCAACCAGCTGTTTTCCAATATTGTCTGGAGTCAGCGCGGAAATTTCCTGGATATCCCGACAGATTGCCCGCAGCGAGATGAACGCCTCGGATGGACAGGAGATGCGCAGATATTTGTAAAAGCAGCATCGTACTTCTATGATGTGGAGCGCTTCTTCAGAAAATGGCTGCATGACCTTGCAGCAGACCAGCGGGCAACGGGTGAGGTTGGGCAGGTCATTCCGGACATTATCAAGACGGCACCTGGCAGTGCAGGCTGGGGTGACGCGGCTGTCATCTGTCCCTGGCAGATTTACCAGGCATACGGGGATCCTGCCGTGCTCAGGGAGCAGTTTGACAGCATGTGCGCCTGGGTGGACTTTATCGGCAAGGCAACGGAGACGCCGAACCTCTGGACAGGCCACTTCCACTTTGGCGACTGGCTCGCACTGGATGCACCGGAGGGCAGTTATAAGGGTGCAAGCCGCGATGACCTGATTGCATCTGCCTATTATGCCTGGTCTACGGGACTGCTGGTCAGGGCAGGCGAGGTCATTGGGCGTGATGTCAGCCGCTACAGGGAACTGCATGCAGATGTTGTAAATGCCTATAAAGCTGCTTTCCCGGACTGCAGGACACAGACTGAGGCAGTTGTCGCGCTTGCATTTGATCTTACAGATGATCCCGAGCGGGTGGCGGCGGATCTTGCTGAGCGGATCCGCAGGAACGGTGTGGCGATCCAGACCGGATTCATTGGAACACCGTACTTGCTCCATGTGCTCAGCCGATACGGATATGATGAGCTTGCCTGGTCGCTCCTGCTTCGCACGGAATATCCGTCCTGGTTGTATCCGGTTACCAAAGGTGCTACTACCGTGTGGGAACACTGGGATGGTATCCGGCCGGATGGCAGTTTCTGGAACGGGAGATCGAACTCATTCAACCATTATGCCTATGGTGCTGTCGCTGACTGGGTATTTGAGGTGGCTGCAGGAATCCGGCATGAATGGCAGCATCCGGGTTTTGAAGAGCTCTTGTATGAACCGCATCCGGACCGGCGTGTCGGCAGCCTCAGGGCAGAACTTGAAACGAGTTACGGCAGGATCACAGCTCAGTGGGTGTACAAGGATGAGACGATCCGGTATGAGCTGGAAACGCCGGTTAATACTCGGGTATGCCTTCCCGGCCGTCATTTTCATGTGAAGCCGGGACACTATACATTCTGGGACAGATAGGCAGCTGCCGGCTGTCATGCTGAATGCCAGAAGATGTTTCATGCAGCATAAAAAAGGCCCGCGTAAGCGGGCCTTTTGACAATCCGGATTGTCAGGCTTCCTCGAAGATGCCCATGATCACAATGCCGATGAACACGAACAAAAGACAGATGTAATGCCTGCGGCTGAGCTTTTCCTTGAGAAAAATGCGGCTCCACAGAACGGAGGCAGCACAGTAGGAGGAGATGATGGGCGCAGACATGGCAACGTGTGCAGTATCAGCGAGTGCATAGATGTAGAAAAACTGACCGACCGTCTCAAAGCAGGCACCGATATACTTGGGTGCTTCCTGCTTAAGAGTCAGACGTTCACGCCTGATGCACAGGACATAGATGGCGGATACAGCACCTGCAGCCAGGAAGGTGAGCTCATAGGCGACATTGGCGGAATCCTCGTTGAGCGTTTCAAGCACGATGGAATCAGCAAAGGTGCCGGCTGCATCGAGCAGACAGTAGATGATGGGCAGAAGCAGAGCAAGGAAGGACTTGGCGTATTTGTAATTGCCTGCCTCCTGACGTTTGGCGCGCAGCTCATCGTCCTCATTTGCCTCCGTGACGCCGAGCATGATGATGCCGCCGGCAACCAGAAAGATGGCGACGATCTGCCAGGGATTAATGCCGGCAATGCCGCGGGTCATGATGGTTATGATGGCCACGATGGCGCCGGATGAGTTGCAGATGGGTGTCGATACGGACAGCTCAATGTACCTCAGGCCAATATAGCCAATGGCCATGGAGAGAATGTACAGAAGCGAGACAGGCAGGTAAGTTATGATAATGGAGAGATTGATTTCAACGCCGTTGATGAAAACTTCATACATGGCGTGAAGGCCCATTACGACGCCAACGGCCATGACCATTTTGAGATGGGCAGTCTTGTCATTTTGATCACGGCAGCCAATCTTGGAGAAGAGATCCGAACCGCTCCAGCAGAGCAGTGCGATGATGGAAAACCAGAACCACATAGTAAAGAAGTCTCCTTTTTGAAGGGTATCTATAAAACCGGGGGTATGCTCACAGCGTGATGAGGCCGGCATCCAGCATTTTCTGGACGCTCATCAGGACGCCGAGCTTGGAATGGCACCAGGTGAGGCCGCCCTGGAAATAGACGGCATATGGTGGACGGATGGGGCCATCTGCTGAGAGCTCTATGGATGAGCCCTGAACAAATGCGCCGGCGGCCATGATTACCTTGGAGTCATACCCGGGCATATCCCATGGAATGGGGGTGACATAGGCATCTACGGGCGCGGCGGCCTGAATGCCGGCACAGAATGCGACCATGGCAGCCTCACTGCCAAGCTCAATGGCCTGGATGATGTCATGCCGCTCCTCGGCGGATGCGGGCACGACGCGGAATCCCAGATGCTCATACATGGCAGAGGCAAAGATGGCACCCTTGGTCGCTGAGGCAGTGACTGTCGGGGCGAGGAAAAAGCCCTGATACAGCTGCGTCATAAGACCGAGGTTCGCACCGACCTCCTGACCAAGTCCGGGGGCGGAAAGACGGTAGGCACAGCGGTCAATGCAGTGCTTTGTGCCGCAGATATATCCGCCGATGGGGGCGAGGCCGCCGCCGGGGTTCTTGATGAGGGATCCGACGATCATATCGGCGCCGAGATCGGACGGTTCAATGCGCTCGGTAAATTCACCGTAGCAGTTGTCCACCATGCAGATAATATCCGGTTTCAGTTCCTTGAGGAACTTGATGAGATCGCCAATCTGCTGCACAGAGAGCGTCGGCCGCGTGGCATATCCCTTTGAACGTTGGATGGTTGCCATTTTTGTCCGGGAATGAACCGCTTTCCGGATGCCTTCATAGTCAATGCTGCCATCCGGGAGCAGGGGCGTCTCCGCATAGGTTACGCCGTATTCAGCCAGAGAACAGGTGCTCTCGCGAATGCCAATCACTTCCTCCAGCGTATCATAGGGACGGCCAACCGGGGAGTAAAGTTCATCACCCGGGAGCAGATTGGCAGACAGCGCAACTGCCAGTGCATGTGTGCCGCAGGTGATCTGCGGACGGACCAGCGCAGCTTCCGTATGGAAGGTATCAGCATAAACGCGCTCGAGTGTATCCCGGCCAACATCGTTGTATCCATATCCGGATGTTGCGGCAAAGCAGCTTGCGTTCACCCTGTTTTTCTGCATGGCTGCAATAACCTTTGCCTGGTTATATTCAGCCGTCTGGTCTATGGCCTCAAAACGGCTGCGCAGTTTGGCCAGAATATCCTCACCAAGCTGGTAGACGCTGTCCGAAACGCCAATCTCTGCATATACATTATTTGTCATGCTCATCCTCTTTTCCAATTTGATCAAGTATGGTATCTGCCAGTTGATTCAGCACTTCCGGCTTGGTGATAATCATCCCGTTTTCATCGTCGCCGAGAATCAGGAGTGTATCGCCGGTTTTGATCTGATAGAACGACCGGGCATCCTTGGGAATAACGATCTGTCCCCGGTCACCAACACGTGCAGTACCAAAAATGTGACGGCCTTTTGAACGGCCAAGGACGTGTTTCCCGCCTGACATGTATGCCTCCAAAATCACATTTTTCATATTTTTCACACAGTGCGGTAGTTTAGCAGTTTCGGGAATGTCTGTCAATCGGGGCATTTCTGGTTTTCCGCACCCATGTATCAGCTCTTTAACTGCCGCCGGCAAATGAACCTCCAATTCACTCATAGAGTTGTCGGATGCCAGCAGGCTGCCATCTCATCAGATGACCGGCAGGATGAATAACAGCAGTACGGGCTTTTCCTGTGCGCTGCCTTTTTTGACAAGCAGGATGCATGAACATATTGCGGCACGTATATGGTGGAAACACAGCCTCTGGACCAGTCAGGGGAGAGTCTCCTGTATATCTGTCATCTGCAGAATATGACAAAGAGACCAGGGCCAAATGGACCCTGGTCTTGAGAATGGGTGCATGGGTTACCGCCTGCGGCGCCGTTCGTCTTCTTCAATACGTGCCTTCCAGCTTCTGTCCAGCGGCATGGAAAACTTGCGCTTTGCGGTCACTGCTTCATTGATTACATCATAGTTCAGGTTGGTGCCTTCCTCATCAGAGATATAGGTGGCCGCATAGTCTTTGCTGATTCCAAAGCGTCCGGCGACTGAGATTGCGTCAATATTGGCGCCAAGGAAGATAAACTCCCAGCCGTACTTTGTCTTCTCAAGCTCAACCATCTCCTTGACTTTCTCATAGGTGTAGTGCCTGCTGGCATTTTCCATGCCGTCCGTAGTAATGACGAACAGAGTCTTTTCCGGCACATCCTCAGGACGGGCATACCGGTGCACATTCCCGATGTGGTGGATGGCACCGCCGACAGCATCCAGAAGCGCAGTGGTGCCGCGGACGTAGTACGTCTTATCTGTGAGCGGCTTTACATCGGCGATGGGAACGCGATCATGGACAACCTCAGTTTCATCATCGAAAAGGACCGTAGAGACATACGCTTCGCCAGGCTCTTTCTGCTGCTTTGCGATCATGGAATTGAAACCGCCGATGGTATCGGCTTCAAGCCCTGACATGGATCCGCTGCGGTCAAGGATAAATACCAGTTCAGTAAGGTTCTTTTTCATTGTTTTTTCCTCCTCTATGCTCTGTTGGTTTCAGGATCGGCACGCATCTCTCGGGGTGAACCATATTGATGAATGCCTTTGTTTCCGGGCGATGAGGAGAGTATAGCAGATACGGTGAACCAAAAGGTCGTTTGCCATTAGACATTTTTGAAAGGCCGTTTTCGGTCCAAACACGCAGTACTTTTTGCCTCGGCAAATCTTATCATCCTTTATCATGAATGCGGTGATACCGCTGGTATAATGCGGGAAAATCCATTGACGCTGAAAAATGAAGAGAGTAGAATATGCCCGTATTGCACCGGTTTGTTGTGATGCCGGGAAGATGAAAATGGGAGCGTTTCCTATTAAATTGTTCCGGATCGGTTGATCTGATGGCAAATCAGGCGATGAACCTGGATAAGGAACATATATTTGGAAGAGATGCTCAGATAAGGAGGAACTTGAAGATGTCAAAAATTGATACGGTCAGAGCTGCCATGATGCAGGCGATGAAAGACAAGGATAAGGCGAGAAAGGATGCATTGTCTCTGCTGCTCTCTGCGCTTAAGGGAAAGATGATCGATAAACGCGAGGATCTGACGGAGGAAGAGGAAAATGCGGTGATCTTCCATGAGATCAAGCAGGCGCAGGAGACGATAGATACGACACCGGCGGATCGGACCGAGATCATAGAGGAAGCAAAGCTCAGAATGAGCGTCTACAGCGAGTTTGCGCCGAAACTGATGGATGAGGCTGAAATCAGCAAGGTTATCGATGAGGTGCTGGGTGAGCTTTCCATTACCGAACCGACTGGAAAGGACAAGGGCAGGATCATGAAGGTCCTGATGCCCCGCGTCAAGGGCAAGGCAGACGGCGGTCTTGTGAATACGCTGCTGACGGCACGCTTTAAATCCTGAGTTTGAGGACAGACGGGTAAACCGCTGTCCTTTTCATTATATTGCATTCGCAAATGGTTACCGACGATCATAGATATTGGGGCAGAACAAAGGGAAAAATGCCAACCAATGCCGATGTACCGCGCTTCCAAATCGCTGCAGTAGTATTTTTACAAAAAAGTTATTTTGTATAACAAATATTTTTGTTGCTTTTTCCAAAAGATGTGGTATACTATGTCCGACCTTGACCTGTGTTTATAGATGGTTGATTTCCCGTGCGGTAATTTGTCGTAAGGTGCCATTCAAAACAGACTTAAGGCATTCATATTTCAGGAGGAAACTAGAAAATGTACCAGGATGAAACTTTAACTTGTCGTGACTGTGGTAAGGAATTTGTCTTCTCAGCTTCTGAGCAGGAATTCTATGCTGAGAAAGGCTTCCAGAATAAGCCGCGTCGTTGCCCTGAGTGCCGTGCTGCATTCCGTGCCCAGAAGAACGGAGACCGCGCACCCCGCGAGATGTTCACCGCTATTTGTGCTGACTGCGGAAAGGAAACCCAGGTTCCCTTCCAGCCGCGTGGCGACAAGCCTGTATATTGCCGTGAGTGCTTCCAGAATCATCGTGAGCCGCGGTATTAATCCTGCAAACTATGGCTTCCGGGAAACCGGAAGCCATTTCTTTTTGCCCATAAGCGGGCAAACGGTGCAGGACTGTCAGATGCCATAAAAGGGAAAGCGGCAGAGGAAACAGATCGGGAATCCAGAGACGCCTCCAGGCTGCGCATGT
>JAFSZW010000120.1 GCA_017458865.1 Clostridia bacterium | reverse complement strand
TTCCGCAGTACTGCAATGTCCAGTATCCTTGGGACGGCGCTGAGGACGTGGAAATCGGAGATCTGCCGGAGAACTTCAACCCTGTTGCCTGCTACGTAAAGTACTTCTATGTGCCCGAATCCATGGTGGGCAAGCGCATCTACGTTTCCTTCCAGGGCGCTGAAAGCTGCATCGCGGTGTGGCTGAACGGGCATTATATCGGGTTTTCATCTGATTCATTTACGCCGCATGAGTTTGAACTGACGCCGTATCTGGTGGACGGGGAGAACAAACTGGCGTGCCGTGTCTACCGGTTCAGCGCCGGAAGCTGGCTGGAGAGCCAGGATTTCATGCGCTTCTCCGGACTGTATCGGGATGTGTACCTTTACGCAAAACCGGATGTGCATATTGAAGACATTCATGTGCAGACAGAGCTCAGTCAGGACTTTTCCGAGGGCGTGCTCAATGTGCGGCTTGACCTTGAGGCCGAAAAGGAGGGTGCTGTCCGGCTGACGCTGACAGATGGCGATACGGTTGTAAACGAGATGACCGTGTACGGCACCGGAAAACTGCAGGCAGATATGCTGGTGGATGCGCCGAAACTCTGGAGCAGTGAGGCGCCAAACCTGTACACCCTGACGCTTACAGCACTGGACTCAGATGGTGTCACGCGCGAATTGTCCCGTATCCGGGTCGGATTCCGCCGCTTTGAGATTGTGGACGGCATTATGCGCCTCAATGGCGTGCGTATCGTGTTCAAGGGCGTCAACCGGCACGATTACTGCGCTGAGAGCGGGCGTGCGGTGCCGGCTGAGAAGCTGCGCCGGGATCTCATCACGATGAAGCGGAACAACATCAATGCCGTTCGGACCAGCCATTATCCGAATCAGAGCGCACTGTATGCGCTTTGTGACGAGCTCGGCCTGTATGTCATTGATGAGAACAATATGGAGACGCACGGCGTCTGGGAGCGCTATCAGCGGGGGATCATCCCGATTGAAGGACTGCTTCCCGGCGACAGGGAGGACTGGCAGGACATCCTGCTGGACCGCGTGAACTCGATTTACCAGCGCGATAAGAATCATGCCTGCGTGCTCATCTGGAGCTGCGGCAATGAATCCATGGGCGGCACGGTGATCCGCGAGATGAGCCGCCGCTTCCATGAACTGGATTCGACGAGGCCCGTGCACTATGAGGGCGTTACATGGGACCCGCGGTATCCGGAGACGACGGATATTGACAGCCAGATGTACACGCCGCTCACGAAGATCCGGGAGCACCTGAAAGAGCAGACGGAAAAGCCGTTCATCCTCTGTGAGTATACGCATGCCATGGGCAATTCCAACGGCGCCATGGACAAGTATACCGAGTATGCATACGAGGAGATGCGGTACCAGGGCGGGTTCATCTGGGACTTCCTTGATCAGTCGGTCAGGGGAAAGAACCGCTTTGGCGAGACCGTGTTCAAATACGGCGGGGATCATGGCGAGCAGCCGCACGACGGCAATTTCTGCGGAAACGGCATCGTGTACGGCGATGGCGCACCGTCCCCGAAACTGCAGGCAGTCAAGTACAATTACCAGAACATTGTTGCCAGAATTGATGCAGCCAGCATGACGGTTATAAATCGCAGCATGTTCACAGATACGGATGCGTTTGACTGCGTCCTGATCCTCGAGCGCAATGGCGAGAAGGTGAAGGAGGTCCCGTTCCCCGTCAGCGTTGCGCCTGGCCGGCACGAAACGTTTGCACTGCCGTTCCCCAGGATGACAAGGCCTGGCGAGTACGCGGTGACTGCGTCGTTCCGCCTGAAAACGGATACGCCGTATGCAGCGCGCGGCTATGAGGTCGCGTTCGGACAGGGCGTATGGACGGTTGCGGGTGAGAACGTTCCAACAAAACATGAACCGCTCACGATTGTCTACGGCGTTGATAATCTCGGCGTGCACGGGAACGATTTTGATATCCGTTTCAGCTATGCGCAGGGCAGGATGGTATCCTACCGCTACTGCGGCGCTGAAATGCTCAAAGTTGGTCCTATGCCGAATTTCTGGCGTGCACCGACGGACAATGACCGCGGCAACTTCATGGCTCAGCGGTATGCACAGTGGAAGCTGGCTTCCCTGTATGCCACGCATCGTGACTGGGACAAATTCCCGCAGGGGGCGCCTGAAACCTGTGAGAACGATGATGGTTCCGTATCAATACGATTTGATTACGTGTTCCCGACCACGCCGAGGGCCGGCTGCCAGGTCACCTATACGGTGCATCCGGGCGGCAGGACAGATGTGCATCTGCACTATGACCCTGTGGACGGACTGACCACGATGCCCGAGTTTGGCATGATGCTCAAGATGGATGCGGATTATGACCAGCTGCGCTGGTACGGAATGGGTCCGGAGGAAAACTACGTGGACCGCACCGCAGGCGCGCGTCTTGGCCTGTATACCGGGACGGTAAGCGGCAATATGGCCCGCTATCTGATTCCGCAGGAGTGCGGCAATCGCACGGGCGTGCGGTTTGCTGAGGTGACGGACTACCGCGGACGCGGCCTGCGCTTCAGCGGGGATGCAATGGAATTCTCTGCACTGCCATATACGCCGCATGAGCTTGAAAATGCTGAGCACGCGGATGAGCTGCCCAGAGTCCAGTATACGGTAATCCGTGCTGCGAAGATGCAGATGGGCGTTGCGGGCGATAATTCCTGGGGAGCCCGGACGCATGATGAGTATCTGATTAAAGTCGATGAGCCGCTTGATTTCACATTCAGTATTGAGGGCTTCATCCGATAAGCCATACAGCGCCGGAGGGCGCGATTCAAAGGTCCGCATGCCACTCCACATCAGAGCATGCGGATGAAAAGAAGGAGGGAATAACTACCGTTGACCTGCGGTGTGACAGTGTGGAGAACTGTCACAAGGCGGCAGATGCCGCGAGGATGCGGGAAGCATCCAGGGTTAAGACATGGCACAGGTAGTTTTGAAAGACCTTAAGAAGGTTTATGAGAATAAGGTTACGGCGGTAGAGGGTGTCAATCTCGATATTGCCGACAAGGAGTTTATCGTTCTGGTCGGACCGTCCGGTTGCGGCAAGTCCACCACGCTGCGCATGGTGGCCGGCCTTGAGGAGATCTCCGGCGGTGAGCTGTACATCGACGGCCGTCTCTGCAACGATGTTGACCCCAAAGACCGCGATATCGCCATGGTATTCCAGACCTATGCGCTTTATCCGCACATGACTGTCCGCAAGAACATCGCGTTCCCGCTGGAGCAGAAACATGTGCCGAAGGCGGAGATTGAGAAGAAGGTAGATGAGGTTGCCAGGATTCTCGGCATCACTGAATACCTTGACCGCAAGCCGAAGCAGCTCTCCGGTGGACAGCGTCAGCGCGTGGCCATCGGCCGTGCTATCGTCCGTGAGCCGAAAGTACTCCTGATGGACGAGCCGCTCTCAAACCTCGACGCCAAGCTGCGCAACCAGATGCGTGCGGAGATCATCAAGCTGCGCCAGCGCATCAACACGACATTCATGTATGTTACCCATGACCAGACTGAGGCCATGACGCTGGGCGACCGGATCGTCATCATGAAAGACGGTGTCGTCAACCAGATCGGCACACCGCAGGAGGTCTTTGACCATCCGGTGAACACATTCGTTGCCGGATTCATCGGTACGCCGACGATGAACTTCTTTGACGCCGAGCTGAAGAAGGACGGCAACGAGTATGCGGTTTCCGTCAGCGGCGCAGTCATCAAGCTGCCGAAGGAGACCAGTGATTGTCTCGCTGCCAAAGGCACTGCTGAGCAGCAGATCATTCTCGGTGTCCGTCCTGAGCACATCCAGCTCAGTCCGGCCGCCCAGTCGAATACCTTCGAGGTAGTCGTCGAGGTTTCCGAAATGATGGGCAGCGCGATTCACGTTCACTGCAGCCTGGGCGACCGGGACGTGGTGTTCATTGCGCAGGCACTCGAACTCTCCAAGGAAAACCGTGCAGGCTTTGCCTATGGCAGCCGCCTGAACCTCACGTTCCGCGGAGATGTCGTGCATATCTTCTCCAAGAAGGATGGGAAGAACCTGATCTGAAACTCAGGTATACGCTGAACCAAAAAGGGCTGAAACAGTGCAGAAATGCGCTGATTCAGCCCTATTTTCATATGAAAATAAAACCGGACA
>JAFSZW010000119.1 GCA_017458865.1 Clostridia bacterium | reverse complement strand
TCTTGATGAGCCGCTCTCAAACCTAGACGCCAAGCTGCGCGTGCAGCTGCGCGAGGAGCTCAAGGACATGCAGCGCAAGTTCGGCATTACCACCGTTTACGTCACCCATGACCAGGAGGAAGCCCTGACCCTTTCCGACTGCATCACCGTCTTCAACAAGGGCAAGATTGAGCAGACCGGTACGCCGTATGAGATCTACAACCACTCGGCAACAGAGTTTGCCTGCAACTTCATCGGCGACATCAACAAGCTTACCCCTGCCTTTATCAAGAGTATGGCCGATCAGACCGGACGGGCGCTGAACCCGGAGCGGGCGACCTATATCCGCCTCGAGCGCATTCATGTCAACGATCCTGTCGTCAGCGGCCGGGCCAACTTTAACGGCAAAATCGTTGCACGCGAGTATTTCGGTCTCTATATCAAGTACCAGATCGACATTTCAGGCCAGATTCTCAAGTGCATCGAAAAGAACGACGGATACAAATACTTTGAAATCAACGATCTGGTCAGCGTCACCATAGATCCGGATCACCTTATGATCTACTGATGCCACATCCCCGTCCGGCTCAACTGAGCACCGGACAGGCTATCAAGCTCTAAGAGGAGGCAAGCTGTTATGACAGCCAAATCACCTACGCTGAATAAGAAGCCATTGTTAGAGCGTCTCCGGATCCGCCTGGCACGCATGACCACCGGTCAGATTGTCCTCACCTGTGTCATGTTCGTTATTTTCGCCTGGGTTATCCTGGCGCTCATGGTGCTTCCCATTCTGAATCTGCTGGCGACTGTTTTCTTTGACGGCGGCAGGTTCTCATTTGAAACCTTTTCCAAACTGGCCAAATCCAAGCGGGCCATGAAGGCGCTCAAAAACTCCTTCATCCTCGCACCGACCCTTTCCCTGACCGTCGGCCTGGTCGGCATTTCGCTGGTGCTGATCACCGAATACTTTGACGTCAAAGGCGCCGGCATCCTGCGACTTGGCTACCTGACCACCCTGATCTACGGCGGTGTTACACTGGTTTCAGGCTACAAGTTCATCTATGGCAGCAACGGCATCCTGACCACCGCTCTCCGCCAGGTATTCCCGGCGATCAACATCAACTGGTTCCAGGGGTACTGGGCCGTGCTCTTTGTCATGACCTTCTCGTGTACCTCAAACCATATGATATTCCTTCGCAACGCCATGCGTTCCGTCGACTTTCAGACGGTTGAGGCTGCGCGCAACATGGGCGCCTCGCAGTGGTACATCCTGCGCCGCGTCGTGCTGCCTGTCCTGCTGCCCAGCCTGTTTGCCGTGACCATTCTGACCTTCATCACAGGTCTTTCGGCCATGTCCGCGCCCATGTTGGTCGGCGGCACCGACTTCCAGACGATCAACCCCATGATTCATGACTTTGCCAACATGACCACTGCCTCAGCCAAATCCCTGTCGGCAGTCCTCTCGCTGGTGCTCGGCTCGGCAACCATGATCCTCCTGGCTGTCATGACCGCCATTGAGCGCCGCGGGCACTATATGTCGGTTTCCAAGGTCAAGACAAAGATTGTAAAGCAGAAGATTCACAACCCCATTGTCAACATTCTGGTGCACGTCTATGCCTATCTTCTGTTCATCATCTATGTCATTCCGGTCGTCATGATTGTGCTGTTCTCGTTCTCGGATACCGCGCACATCCAGCTGCGTCAGCTCGACTTCACCACATTCTCGCTTGACAATTACAAGGCGCTTCTGGCATCATCCTCTGCCTACAAGCCGTTCCTTGTGTCAATTGCCTACTCAGTTGTGGCTGCAGTCATTGTCGGCCTGCTGGTCGTCGTCGCCTGCCGGTACATCCACAGGCAGCGCAATACACCGAGTGCCACTGTCCTTGAGTACAGCCTGATGCTCCCGTGGCTGCTGCCGACAACCCTGATTGCTCTCAGCCTCATGCTGGCCTTCAATCAGCCACGCTGGTACATGTTCAACCAGCCGCTCATCGGCACGCTGATCCTGCTGCTCTTCGGCTACATCATCATCAAGCTGCCGTTTACGATGCGGATGACCAAGGCCGCCTTCTTCTCCCTCGACAACGCGCTTGAGGATGCCTCAAGGAACATGGGCGCAGGCGAGTTCTACACGTTCCGCCGCGTCATCTTCCCGGTCATCCTTCCAACCGTCATGGCCATCGCAGCCCTCAACTTCAACGGCCTGCTCATCGACTATGACATGTCCGCCTTCCTCTATCACCCGACCAACCCGACGCTGGGCGTCAAGATCAAATCCCTGACAGAGGATATGGGCACAAATCCCAACGGCATGGCGATGACCTTCGTTTACGCCGTTCTGATGATGATCATTTCCGCCATCGTCCTCTATCTCGTCTACGGACGCGGCGGCAAAGACAATGTAAAGGAGTAACCCCATGGCTTTCGGACAATCCAGATTTGCAGATGTCAATGCGCTTCTGAACGCCAGATTCGCTGAGAAGGGGACGCTCATCGCCGCACACAGGGGCAGCTGGCACGGCAACATCATCCAGAACACACTGGCCGCTTACCGCGCTGCGTTCATGATGGGGGCTGACATTGTGGAAACGGACACCACCGCCACACGCGACAACGTTGTCTATTCCATTCATGACGGCGTTGAGCCCGTTCTGCTCGGTCCAAAGTTCAATACCATCCATGTCACCTCCGAACAGCTTGAGCAGTACCCTGCGCTGAATGCACTGGGTGTCCCCGCGATGCAGAGAATCGAGCGTCTTGAGACCGTCCTTGAAGGCCTCAACCATGGCGAGCTGATCAATATCGACCGTACCTGGCGGGCCAGAGGTCTGGTTCCTGAGCTGCTTGACCGGCATCCCCATATGCTCAGGCAGGCGCTCCTCAAAGCGCCGATTCGCGAGCGCGCCGTGATCGAGCAACTCGATGCGCACCCCCGGAAATACATGTTCATGGCCATCTGCCATTCGCTCAGCGATGTTCATGCGGCACTGGCCTTTGACAATCTGAATCTGGTCGGCATTGAGCTGGTCGCTGCCAGCAGCTCCGCTGATGTATGTCAGATGGATGCCATCCGCTACATCCACAGCAAGGGCCTTTTCTGCTGGGTCAATTCGCTCGTCCTGACCGATGCCGATCCGGTTGAGACACTTTACGGCGGCATGGATGATGACATCTCCATCAAGCAGGATCCCGCGCTTGGCTGGGGCCGGCTCATGGATATGGGCATTGACGTCATCCAGACGGACTGGCCGTCTCTCGTCAGGGATTACCGCATCTCCCGGACAGGCAGATAATCAGGCGGGAAAGGACATGCGCCTTTCCCGTTTTTCATTTGGAGGTCTTATGTCTCAGTCATCTGTCCTCATCGGCACATCAAATCCATCCAAGGTAGGTTTCTTCACCTCCCTGCTTGACTACCCCGGCATACAATGTCTGACGCCCGGGGATCTTGGCATCCACGACGTACCGGATGAAACCGGCACAGCGCCGCTTGAAAACGCCATCCGAAAGGCTGAGTTTTACGCCCATTTTCATCCCGTTGTCTGTGCAACAGACTCCGGTCTCTTCTTTGACAGCATTCCGCCGGACGATCCCCGGCAGCCCGGTCTGCATCTCCGCTCGCCCTACGGCCACAGGCTGAGCGATGAGGAGATGCTCGCCTACTATGCGGGACTCGTCCGCGGGCTGGGCGGGTCTGTCACCGCCTATTACATGGATGCCTTTGCATTCATCGTAAACGGGCAGCTTTACACCTTTGAGCCGCTCCGGGAGGAGCTGCTTAAAACCGCCTTTACCCTGCGCGGGACGCCCGTCAGTGCCCGTACCCCCGGCTGGCCCCTTGACAGCATCTCCTTTGACCAAAGCGGCTGTTCATTCACGGACCCGAACCGGGTATCCGCGCAGCAGCACTGGGGATACA
Source organism: Clostridia bacterium (assembly GCA_017458865.1). Classification (GTDB taxonomy): domain Bacteria; phylum Bacillota; class Clostridia; order Christensenellales; family Aristaeellaceae; genus Ventricola. The sequence continues at coordinate 134 of JAFSZW010000119.1, read as the reverse complement.
TGCCAAGACTGCGTGCCTGTACCCGGGACATTTTGCACAGGCATTTCCCGGAACTCGTTCCGTAGTTGGCCGCCTCTTCTTTCCTGCTCATCTGGCAGGCCATTCACAGGATTTGTCCCGTAGGCAGCCGCCTC
>JAFSZW010000118.1 GCA_017458865.1 Clostridia bacterium | reverse complement strand
GAACCCTTTCCTTATTGCCAAACATAGCCGTACTCGTTAGTCGTTATTGTTGATGATCGCGCCCTTGTCAGCGGACGAAACCATCTTTGCATAGCGCTTGAGGTAGCCGGTGACATCGGTCTTGACCTTGATCTGTGTGGTTTCCTTGCGCTTTGCAAGTTCCTCGTCAGAAACCTTCAGCTCGATCTTGTACTCCGGAATGTTGATGGAGATGATGTCGCCGTCCTGAACATAAGCGATCATGCCGCCGCGAACAGCTTCCGGCGAAACATGGCCAATTGCTGCGCCGCGAGTCGCACCGGAGAATCTGCCGTCGGTGATGAGGGCAACTTCCTTGTCCAGCCCCATGCCTGCGATGGCAGAGGTCGGGGAGAGCATTTCTCTCATGCCAGGGCCGCCGGACGGGCCTTCGTAACGGATGACAACCACGTCACCAGCCTGGATCTTGCCGGCATAGATGGCTGCGATGGATTCCTCCTCGGAATCGAATACGCGAGCCGGTCCCTCATGCACGAGCATTTCCGGTGCAACGGCACTTCTCTTGACAACGCAGCCGTCAGGAGCCAGATTGCCCTTGAGGACTGCGATACCGCCGGTCTGGGAATACGGATTGTCGATCGGGCGGATGACTTCCGGATCACGGTTGACCACATTTGCGATATTCTCGCCGAGCGTCTTGCCGGTAACGGTCATGACATCGGTATTGATCAGCCCCTTCTTGGACAGCTCGTTCAGGACTGCGTAAACGCCGCCTGCTTCGTCAAGCTGTTCCATATAGGTGTGACCAGCCGGTGCGAGATGGCAGAGATTCGGAGTTCTTGCGCTGATCTCGTTTGCCATGTCGAGGTTGATCTTGATGCCGCACTCGTTGGCGATCGCCGGCAGGTGCAGCATAGAATTGGTCGAGCAGCCGAGCGCCATATCCGCCGTCAGTGCATTCTGGAATGCCTTCTCGGTCATGATGTCGCGCGGACGGATGTTCTTTCTGTAAAGCTCCATGACCTGCATACCGGCGTGCTTTGCAAGCTCGATACGCTTGGAGTAAACTGCCGGGATGGTACCATTGCCGCGCAGTCCCATACCCAGAACTTCGGTCAGGCAGTTGTGGGAATTCGCGGTATACATACCGGAGCAGGAGCCGCAGGTCGGACAAGCATTCAGCTCGAAATCATCGAGCTTTTCCTGGTCGATCTTGCCAGCCTTGAAGGAACCGACTGCCTCGAACATGGAGGACAGGCTGGTGCGCTTGCCGTCAACGTGACCTGCCAGCATCGGGCCGCCGGAAACGAAGATGGTCGGTACATTCACACGAGCCGCTGCCATCAGCAGACCGGGGACGTTCTTGTCGCAGTTCGGCACCATAACGAGCGCATCAAAAGCGTGTGCCAGTGCCATCGCCTCGGTGGAATCCGCGATCAGGTCACGGGTAACGAGGGAATACTTCATGCCTCTGTGTCCCATGGCGATACCGTCACAGACTGCGATCGCCGGAAAAACGATCGGCGTACCGCCAGCCATCGCAACGCCGAGCTTGACCGCTTCCACGATCTTGTCGAGGTTCATATGACCGGGCACGATCTCATTATAGGAGCTTACGATACCAACGAGGGGACGCTCCATTTCCTCCTTGGTCAGACCCAGTGCGTGCAGCAGAGAACGCTGCGGTGCGCAGTGGGCGCCGGCTGTTTTTGCATCAAAATACATTGTAACACCTCATTTTTTCAGAATCTCCGGCAAAGGATCACAGGTGTGCAAGATCCTTCCAGATCCGGAGGTTTTTCCATATGCCAAATACCACAAAAAGACACACAAAAGTAATGATAAGCAGCCGTATAAAGGCATTTCGTTTGTCCATGGTATCCGTGTAAATCACCTGCTTCGCTCCCCCGCCTGTCTGCATCACAAGCTGATATCCCTTTGACCGGCTCAGCGGGAAATCGGATGGCAGCATCTGGTAGAAAGTCCCATTTACTGCACAATTCGTGAATACTGTCTGGGTCAGCAAATCGGACCCGCTGCCAGTAAATTCCCACACGGAAATGCTTTGAACTGCTTCATCCGGCAGCAGGCAGAGCTCTCCTCGCACCAGGTAAATCACCAGCTGTTCCTCGTTCCAGAACACCCGGCTATCCCCGGAGGTGACATAGCGGACGCCATACGAAAACGAGCCATCCCTGCGATACACGTTCACATAGTTCCCCTTCGTGCAGACTGCAATCTGCCCCTCATCTGAAATCGCAAAATTCTGGATACAGCCCCCGTTTGTCGCCACGGTCAGGAATTCTGTATACACATCAGCTTCAGTCGGGACAAGTATCTGTCCGGAAAACGAAGCATTTGAAGCTGCCGTTGTATGCAGCACAGGCAATGCACAGACAAAGAAAACAGACAGCAGCATGACAGGCAAATACTTTCTCATATCATACTTCGAATGGTTTTGTTGGCATTTCTCTATAGCTTGCCGCAGCTTCATCGAGCGCTGCAAGCAGCTTGGCTTCGAGGGGAGTTCCCTCCACATCACGGTTGTAAACCATGCACATACCGAAATTTTCCCACGAATTGCCCCTGTCAAAGCCGTAAAACGTCATGACTTGATCGTAATAGGGGATCTTCGTCCGGAACAGCATTTTTCCGGCGTTCACAGGACGGCAGTCCGTTCCGACTGTGCCGGTTTTCCTGAACGTTTCCACAGCGTCCCACACCATGTCCTCACTGCTAAGCATAAAAGTCGGAAGTTTCGAGTCATATCCCGTAAATTCCTCCTCAAGATAAGGCTCATACTGATGACAGGCTTCCGGTTCCGCGTGGCTGTTGAATTCCACAAAATCGCCAGACAGCAAGAATTGATAGATCCATTCTTCTTCTGCATTTTCTCCGTCAAAAAATACTTCCTGACGTAAAACAGACGGTTTTGCAGGGATCGAACCGCTTTCCAGGATCTCATCAGGCGTCAAAGATCCATGCGTCTGCTCCTGCTCAGCGGTTGGTCCGGATGCAGCTTTTCGTCCGAATAATTTGTTCAAAAGCCCCATGATGCGTCCCTCAAAGCTCTATGCCTATATAGCACGATAATCCCGAAAAATCGGGATTATCGCAATATACGGCTTAAAATGGCTAATTAGTTGTTGATGAGCTTGTCATCCTCAGAGTTCCAGCTATAGAGCTTGCGGATCTCAGCGCCGACAGCCTCAGACGGATGCTCAGCGTGCAGCTTTCTCATAGCCTTGAAGTGAACCTGGTTGCCTGCGTCGGACATATCCAGCAGGAACTCCTTCGCGACGGAACCGTCCTGAATGTCAGCCAGAACCTTCTTCATAGCCTTCTTGGTATCCTCAGTGATGATCTTCGGGCCAGTGATGTAGTCGCCGTACTCAGCAGTGTTGGAGATGGAGTATCTCATGCCTGCGAAACCGGACTGGTAGATCAGGTCAACGATGAGCTTCATCTCATGGATGCACTCGAAGTAAGCATTTCTCGGATCGTAACCAGCCTCAACCAGAGTCTCGAAGCCGCACTGCATCAGAGCGCTGACACCGCCGCAGAGAACTGCCTGCTCACCGAACAGGTCGGTCTCGGTCTCAGTTCTGAAAGTGGTCTCTAGAACGCCTGCGCGGGAGCCGCCGATACCGTCTGCATAAGCCAGACCGATCTCCTGAGCGTCGCCGGTCGCATCCTGATATACAGCG
>JAFSZW010000117.1 GCA_017458865.1 Clostridia bacterium | reverse complement strand
AGCGCAGGCTGGGAACAGAGGATCTCGCCTCATTTATCCAGCTTGAGTTTGGACGCATTGGGGCAGATACCAATATCACGCCGCGTGAGGTCATTCGGGATTTCATAGAGCTGATGGACCTGATGTATCAGCATCCCGAGAAAAAACTGGCAGAGCTCATGGAATCGGAGGACTTTTCGTATGCAAAGTCTGATGCGGTATCAGATCAGGCGGATGCGAACTACGTGGAGTTTGAACTATGAATGTATTTGACCGGTACGCGCCGTTTATCCGGGAGTACATCTACCAGTCCGGCTGGCAGATGCTGCGGGGTGTGCAGAACGCGGCAGGCGAGGCTATTTTCGGCAGTGAGGAGAATGTTCTCCTCACTGCATCAACGGCATCCGGCAAAACGGAGGCAGCCTTTTTCCCTATCCTGACACTGCTGGATGAGGATCCGCCGGCCAGTGTCGGCGTGCTCTACATCGCGCCGCTCAAGGCGCTGATCAATGATCAGTTCAGCCGGCTGGATATGCTGTGCGAGGATGCGGGCATCATGGTGACCAGATGGCATGGTGATGTCCCTGAGTCAAAGAAACGGCGTCTGCTCCGGAAACCGTCCGGCATTCTGCAGATCACGCCGGAATCCCTTGAGGCCATGCTGATTCGCAGACACATGGAGATTCCATCGCTGTTTTCTGATCTCCGCTTTATCGTGATTGATGAGATTCACTCACTGCTCCGGGCGGACCGGGGCCTGCAGACGTTCTGCCAGATTGAGCGGCTTTGCCGGCTGGCAGGATGCTCACCGAGGCGAATCGGTCTTTCGGCGACGATTGGCAATCCGGAGGATGCCGGGAAGTTCCTGGCGGCCGGCAGCGGCCGCGGGACGATCATCCCGCACTTTGATGGCGGCAAAGAGGTCTGGCGCCTCAGCATGGAGCATTTCTACAACCAGGATCCCCAGGCAGATGAGGGACAGGACGTCGCCACGGAGCTGCCGGTGACGGAAAGCCCGACGGATACCGCACCGAAGGCTGCGGATCCGGGTCTTGCATACATCTTTGAGCATACCCGCGGCAGGAAATGCCTGATCTTTACCAATTCACGCGAGGAGTGTGAGTCTGTCTGTCAGAACCTGCGGCAGTACTGTGAGGTCAACCGTGAGCCGGACCGCTTTCTGATTCATCATGGCAATCTTTCTGCTTCGTACCGTGAGAGCGCCGAGGAGAACATGCGGGATGATGAATCCCTGATGTCTGTCTGCGCGACGGCGACGCTTGAACTGGGTATAGACATCGGGCGCCTGGAACGGGCATTTCACATAGATGCGCCGTTTACCGTATCCGGATTCCTGCAGCGCATGGGCAGAACCGGCCGCCGGGGCAATCCATCTGAGATGTGGTTTGTCATGCGTGAGGATCATCCGGAGGCAAGGTCTTTGATGCCTGAAACGCTACCATGGTATCTCATTCAGGGCATCTCCCTGGTCCAGCTCTACATTGAGGATCGCTGTGTGGAACCGCCGCGGATGGACAGACTTCCGTACAGCCTGCTGTACCACCAGACAATGAGCACGCTGGCCTCGTGCGGCGAGATGACGCCGGCGGAGCTGGCTTCCCGAGTGCTTACCCTGTCCTGTTTCAAGCACATTACGCAGGACGACTACCGGGTACTGCTGCGCCATCTCCTCAAAGAGGACCATATCAGCCGCACGGAAAACGGCGGCCTGATCGTCGGTCTTGCCGGTGAACGGATTGTCAGCAATTACAAGTTCTTTGCAGTTTTCCAGGAGAACATTGAGTATGCGGTCCGCAGCGACTCTGAGACGCTGGGCACCATTGTGCAGCCGCCGCCGATAGGCGACAAGATTGCCATAGCCGGCCGGGTCTGGGTCGTGGACGAGGTGGATCATAAGCGGCGGGAGATATACTGCACGCTGGTCAAAGGGAACATCCCGGCGTATTTCGGCCAGGTTGCAGGAGATATTCATACCCGTATCCTTGAGCGGATGTACGGCGTGCTTGCAGAGGATAGGCAGTATCCTTACATGATGCCTCATGCCGTATGCAGACTGAAAACTGCGCGCGCTGTCTTTGAGGCATCCGGGATGCGGGATCATCCGCTGGTGAATCTTGGCGGCAACATGTGGGTGCTTTTCCCCTGGCTGGGCACCTATGCATTCCTGGCACTGGAGCGCTTCCTCAAGATTCGCTGCGGCGCCAGGTTATCCCTGAAAGGACTGAACGCCACGAGGCCGTACTACATCCAGTTTACTATGAAAGTGGACGAGGATGCCTTTTACAGCATCGTGGCGGAGGAGGCATCCAAACCGCTTGATCCCCTGGAACTGGTCTATCCGGACGAAGTGCCGGTTTTTGAAAAGTATGACGAATATGTTCCGGCAGAGCTGATCCGCAAAGGATTTGCCTATGGAGTTCTGGATGTTGAAGGTATGCGCAGTCGTGTCCTCGGCTGGGCACAGAATCGCCTGCTTTTGTGACTGTAGTCCTCCGCGGTAACTGCAGCCAGAGGGAGACGTTTCATTTGCTAAATTTCGACCTGTACGGTTAGGGAATATCGTTAAAAACAAAATCAACTTATTATCATTAGCGTTTCATGGAAGTCAAGGGAAAGCAGTTTCTCTTTGAATCAATGATCTTCTTCCTCTTTTTGAGATAAGCAGCGGAAAGAGTATTCAAATCATGAATGACATCATGTAACCTCGCCATTCTATTGTTTTCTGCTTATGAGAATAATCGCATCGTTCAATTCTCAGCTCTGATAGAACTCAAGCGATAACCCAGATGGCGTCTAATAGCGTAGCATGGTGTTCCATAGAACTTACGCTCAAGATATGCCGCCATTTCGTTGATCTGACTCTCCCCTTTGGCGGTGATTGCAGCCCATTCAGATACTTTCTTGCTTCTTTGGGGTCGATAAGTTGATTTTATTTTTCATTTAGAAAATCGCAGGAATGAGCATGGGCCATAGTAGTATAAAAGTGTGTTATCGACATACTCCCACTTAATCGTACAGGTCGAAAAGAATACGAAGATTGAATTGAGCGGAAATACCGAATGAACAGAAAGGAGGGCAACATGGGAACATATTTACATCCTGGAAAAGACGCATACGAAGAAGCGGTAAATTCAAAGATCTTTATCGATAAAACAGAGATGATACTGTTTCTCAACTCTATAATAAAAACAAGGCAAAAATATCTTTGTGTTTCTCGTCCGCGCAGATTTGGCAAGACGACGGCTGCAGATATGATCTGCGCTTATTATGATTGTGATACGGACAGCAGGAGCCTTTTCGAAAAGAGAAAGCTTGCAGGCAGTAATCCTCTGCTAAATGGAGATAAAGAGCTTCCATGGGATGCTTATCTTGAAAAATTCGACGTAATTCGAATTGTCATGACTGACTTCATATCGGATAGTGATTCTGCTCGTGATATGCTGGATTGTCTTACAGAAGAAATTGTGGATGAATTGTGTGAGAATTACCCAGATGTGAAATTTGCCAATCGGATCAAACTGAGCACAGGAATGAGTAAGATTTATGGGAAAACGAAACGCCAGTTTGTGATTGTAATCGATGAATGGGATGCGGTTTTTAGGACCTGGGAAAATGCCGCGAGTGACCAGAAAGAGTATCTCGATTTTCTTCGAGATTGGCTGAAAGATAAGCCCTCCATTGCTTTGGTTTATATGACCGGAATATTGCCAATTAAGAAATACGGTAATCATTCCGCACTGAATATGTTTACCGAGTATTCGATGATCACGCCCCGGCAGCTTGCACCCTATACAGGTTTTACTGAAGATGAGGTACAGAGCCTGTGCAGACAGTATGGCCGCGACTATGACGCAATAAAGAACTGGTATGAAGGT
>JAFSZW010000001.1 GCA_017458865.1 Clostridia bacterium | reverse complement strand
CTACCACCGTGCTGAGCGCCGAGGAAGTCGGTGACGGCATGACCGTTGTTGACCTCATGATGCGTCTCAACATGGCCAAGAGCCGCAGCGAAATTCGCAGACTGGTCGAGCAGGGCGGCATCACCATTGACGGCGAAATCGTCCCGTCATTTGACACGCTGGTTACAAAGGATGCCCTCACAAGTGGCGTAAAGATCCGCAAGGGCAAGAAGGTCTTCCACAAGGCCATTATCGGGTAATACAGTAAGGCCCGCTCCGCGTGATGCAGAGCGGGCCATTTCATGCTTTCATATCGACAATCCGGACATTCTCTCGTCCAAAGGCCTCGGTAATCGCCTTCATATTCTCCGCTGCCTGACGCTCGGCAGCCTCTTTTGCTGCAAGAATTTTCTGATCCTTTTCCTCAACCGACCCTTCAAGCGCCGCCCGGAACGTACACGGGCGTCCGGCAATCTTGCTGAGCGATGCCTCAATCTTATCGGAATTGTCCTTCTTGTTCAGCATGCTCACGTTAATGCTGTACATTTTGGGATCAAAAACAACCGTAAACAGACCATTTGTCTCGTGGGCAAGACGTCCCTGCAGGAGAAGTCCATATGCCATGGGCAACTCCTTGCGCATCTCCTGCACCATGGCCTTATAAACCGCCTCAGATGTCGGTGCGATCTTCGGCTCATTGCTTTCCGGCTTATCTTCCGCTGGCGCTTCGCTGCCGGCTGCCGGCTGTGATGCCTTTCCCGCTGTGCGCTTTGCTTTCGGTGCCACGGCAATCTCGCCCGACTGGATTTTGCGTTCCATCTCATCAAGGCGTTCCCTCAGGGAATCCACCTGTACGCTTTCCTCCGGCAGGCACGCCCGCAGTGCGGCACTTTCCGCAGCAAAGCGGGGCTGCGAGGACCATTTCATGTCCGCCTCCGCCTGCAGGAACAGATTCAGAATGCGCATCAGGCGAATCTGCGATGCCTGCGCCGCCTGATCGCTGTACGCATCCGCATCCTCCTGCGTCACGTCCAGCACCTTTGCACAGGCCTCCCGGCCGCACACACCGGACATGAGCAGTGCACGGAAATGCGCACTGACATCCTTGAGAAAGACCTGGATCTCCTTTCCGTTCCGCATGACCTGATCTATGTGGGAAAGCACGCCTGCGCTGTCGCCGGATATGACCGCGTCCGCAAATTCAAAGAGCGTGCTGCGGTCCGTGGAACCGAGAATCTCGCGCACCAGCTCATCCGTCAGACCCTGTTGATTCTCAAGCGCATATCCCATGCACATATCCGCAATGGACCAGGCATCACGCATGCCGCCCTCCGCCGCACGTGCAATCCGTTCGACAGCGCTTTTCTCGTAGCTGATTCCCTCTGTCTGAATCGCCTGTTCGAGACGGTCCGCAATCTTGACAAGTGGAATCCGGCCAAAGTCAAACCGCTGACACCTTGATAGAATCGTCGCCGGCAGTTTCTGCGGCTCAGTCGTTGCCAGAATGAACTTGGCATGTGCAGGCGGTTCTTCGAGCGTCTTAAGCAGTGCATTGAACGCGCCCTGGGAAAGCATGTGCACCTCGTCTATGATGTAGACGCGGAACCGGCCGACAGCCGGCGGATACTTCACCTTTTCCCGGAGATCCCGGATCTCCTCCACACCATTGTTGCTGGCTGCGTCAATTTCAAGGATATCAAGCGTGCTGTCCGCCTGAAGTGCCTGACAGGCTGCGCATGTTCCGCACGGTTCGCCATCCTCAGGCGTCTCACAGTTTATCGCCCGTGCAAACACCTTTGCCGCAGAGGTTTTGCCCGTTCCTCTGGTCCCGCAGAAAAGATAGGCATGCGCAATCCGTCCGCTCATAACCTGACTTTTGAGTGTCTTGATAATGGCTTCCTGACCCACAAAATCCTCAAATTTTGCCGGACGGTACCGCCTGTATAATGCCTGATATGCCATTTCTCCGCGTCTCCTTTGGAATTCGGACCATTACGCATCCCATGAGATACATCCTGTTTTCCGGATCATTCCCGGTGCAGTCAGCCCACATTCTGGTCCTCACAGCTCAATTATAATGGTGAACCCGACCTTTTTCAAGCCTGCCGGCATCTCGTAAAGGGGTACAGGAGGCCGTTCACGGGGCACTGCGGCGCAGCAAAATGATGCCAAAAAAGAAACTGGGGCAGCCCAGACTGCCCCAATTCCATTTCAGGAAAAAAACTATAGAATCACCACTAAAGGTGGATCATCACATTTTACTGCCAGCACTGAGCCTCATCAGATTCGGGGCTAGTGACATTCTGTTTGGCAGGTATCGTACCAATCGCATTCATCAGGCAGGAACTAAAATACCTGTATTTCATTTTAAGCGTTCTGCCTCCCAAACATGATATATAGTTTTTTCTCTTTTTTCCATGATTTTTCACATGAATCTGCTCAAAAATACTGATTTTCAAACATCTTGATCTGACAGTTCCTGTGAAAGTCCGGATTGGCCTGATTTTTGGCTATAAACAAATTGTCAAGATATTTTTTCAAAAAATACTTGACGAGTGAATTTTAAGCCGTTATAATGCACGCAATTGAAGAACAAACCTGTGACGTGGAAATCAAACCGGAAGCGCACTCCCAGAGAGTTTGGCCGGCTCAGGCCGGGTGGAAGCCAGACAGAAAGCGGATCGGCAAATGGCCCACTGAGGGAATGGCGAAAGAGTATTCGAGTAACCGGACCGTATGCCTGCGTGAAAGGCTGGGGATGTGATTGCATTCCTGTAAAGTGGATCTCAGGAGAACTGGGATCAATTAAGGTGGTACCACAGAGTTTTCAGCCCTGTCCTTAGATGGACAGGGCTTTTGTTTTTTAAGGGACAGAAGGAGGCTGAATATGAGACATATCGTCATGATGCGGCTGAAACCGGGTGCCTTTGACAGTGCAGCCGAGCAGGAATACCGGGAAACCTTTGACGCTCTGGCCAGGGCACTGCCTGATGACATTTTTTCCGTCGCGGTCAGGCGCAACATTGTGGACCGTCCTCAGAACATGACTGTCATGATCGAGATGCAGCTCAGGGATGAGACTTCCCTGCCGAAATATCTGCAGCATCCCCTGCATCAGGCAATCGGCAGGAAGTACAACCCCCTCGTCGAAAGCATTGCCTCGTTTGACTGCCCCGACTGATCTCAGGAGGTACTGATTATGGAAGCATCCATGAGAGACTACACCATCTGCCTGCCATCATGGAGCATTGGTGAGCATGTGCTTAAGAAGGTTGGCAGTATCTGCAGCCCATTTGGCAGTAGCGCTGTCATCATCGGCGGTGAACACGCACTTGCCGCCATGGGCGAAAAGCTTAAGGCCGCCGTGGCGGCAGATGGCCGCATCAGCGTGTCCGGCCCCTTCCTTTACGGCGGCGAGGCGTGCATGGAAAACGTCCAGAGACTTGCCGGGATTCCTGAGGTTCAGGCCGCCGACATGATCTTTGCCGTCGGCGGCGGAAAGGTGCTGGACACCTGCAAGGTTCTGGGGGTTGAGCTTGGCAAGAAGGTCTTTACCTTCCCGACCATCGCCTCGACATGTGCCGCAACGACAGCCGTCTCCATCCTCTATCACAAAAACGGACAGTTTGACCGCCCCTTCTTCCTCCCGGCGCCGGCAGCACACGCCTTCATCGACACGGGCGTCATCGCAGCAGCACCGACGCGATACATGTGGGCCGGTCTTGGCGATACATACGCCAAGTTCTTCGAGTCAACCATGTCCTCCCGGCTGGATGAGCTCTGTCATTACCATGCGCTGGGTGTTCAGGTCAGCCACGGCTGCCTGCAGCCGCTGCTCAGATATGGCGCATCCGCCATGGAGACCCACAAAGCCGGGAAGGTTTCAGACGAGCTGGAGCAGGTGATCCTGACGATCATCGCGACAACCGGCATCGCCTCAATCCTGCTGACCGCAGACCGGATCATAGACTACAACACGGGTCTCGCACACGCCATCTTCTATGCGCTCACATCCTTTCCTGAGCTGGGCATCGAGCGTGACCACCTGCATGGCGAGGTCGTCGGGTTCGGCGTCCTGGTGCTTCTCCTGGTCGACGGCCAGCGCGAACGGTTTGACGAACTGTATGCGTTTAACCGTTCTGTCGGACTTCCGACTGCCATTGAGGATATCGGCATCAGCGAGTCAGACCTGAAGCGGGTCATCCCCCGCGTGCTTGAGATGCACGACATCGACCACAACCCCTATCCCATCACCGAATCTATGCTCGTCAACGCGTTTGAGGAGCTTAAGAGAATCAATACTGCCAACAAACAGGAGGTATCCCCATGAAAAAGTTCTTCGCTATTTTCTTCGCACTTGTCCTTACGCTGACCTTTCTCGCTGGCGCATCTGCTGATGGAAAAACCAAAGTCGGCATCGTCCTTCTGATTGAAAACGGTGCCTTCCTCGACATGAAGGACGGCATCATCTCCGGTCTTGCCGCAAACGGATATGTTGAAGGGGATAATCTCATTGTGGATTATAAGAATGCACAGGGAGATGCCACCAATCTGGCAACCATCTGCCAGGCCATGGATGACGGCACCTATGATGTCGTTTTCACCGTTGCCACGCCGGCCACGCAGACCTTTGTCGGACTTGAATCCGAAACACCCTGCGTATTCTGCTCTGTCGCTGCTCCTGTTGCCGCCGGCATCATGAGCACACTTGACACCCCTGACATGAATGCAACCGGCACGAGCAATGCCATACCCGCCGGTGACATTCTGAACCTTGGCCTGACCATTACCCCGGATGTAAAGACGTTCGGCCTGCTTTACTGCACCAGTGAGATCAACGCGGTCAATGCCATGGAGAATGCCAAGGTCTATCTGGATGAGAACGGTTACAAGTACATCGAGACCACCGTCTCCTCCTCCGCTGAGGTTCAGACTGCCACACAGGCACTCCTTGAAAAGGGCATTGACGCCATGTTCATCGCCAACGACTCAACCGTGCAGGCTGCCGTTGACATTCTGGCCGAGCTGTGCACCGAGGAAGGCGTCCCGACCTACTGCTGCTCTGCCACAACCGTCCTTTCCGGCTGCCTGGCCACACTGGCCATGAGCGATACTTTCATCGGCGAGCAGACCGCAGAGATCGCCGTCAAGATCCTGAACGGCGCCAAGCCCGCAGATGTGCCGGCCATCGTCGTTCCGGCCAACATCGTATCCATCAACCAGGGAACGCTTGACGCGCTCGGACTCACCGTTCCTGAGGCTGTCACTGCCATGGGCGACATCCAGTACCTCGGCAAATAATCCTGCCAGAATTTATACCTAATGCTGTGCCATTCGGGACCTCCCGGATGGCACTTTCGGAGAGTGACAGACGTGAAACTACTCATCGGCTCCCTGCAGCTGGGCCTCCTCTACGGCATCCTGGCGCTGGGCATATACATCAGCTTCCGCATCCTTTCTGTCCCTGACCTGACCACAGAGGGATCCTTTGCCTTTGGCCTTTCCGTATCCGCAGCTGTTACCGCCGCGGGACATCCCGTGCTGGCCATCCCGGCTGCACTGGTTGCAGGCGCAGTTGCCGGTTCCATTACCGGCATCCTCCAGACCTACTTTATGGTCCATCCCATCCTGGCGGGCATCATCACAATGAGCGGACTGTATTCAGTCAATCTCTTCATCATGGGTGGTGCCAGCAACCTGTCTCTGGTCCGGTCGGATACCCTGTTCAAGATTATCCCTGTTCTCTCCAAGCAGGATACTCAGACGGTGCTTTCCCTGATCGCCTGTCTTCTCACGCTGCTCCTGCTGATCCTCTTTTTCAAAACCCATATCGGCATGTGCATCCGTGCAGTCGGCGACAATGACGGCATGGTCCGCGCGTCCTCAATCAACGTGGACGCCTGCAAGATCATGGCGTTCTGCATTTCCAACGCAGTCATCGCCCTTTCCGGCGCGCTGATTGCCCAGTATCAGGGATATGCAGACATCTCCTCAAGTTCCGGCATTCTGGTCATAGGTCTCGCCTCTGTCATCATCGGCGAGGCGCTGTTTGGCCGCCGAAGCGTGACGATCGGGTTCATCTCAGCAGTCATCGGCTCACTCATCTACCGCATTATCATTGCGCTTGCGACAAAGTACAGTCCATTGCCTGCCTACATGCTGAAACTGGTCTCTGCAATCATCGTCGGTCTCGCACTCTCCCTCCCGGCCTTCCGGCTCCATGCAGCCATCCGACGTCAGAAGAGGAGGAATCCAGATGCTTGATATCAAAAATGCCGTAAAGGTTTTCGAACAGGGCACCATGATTGAGCACACTGCGCTGGATCATCTCTCCCTGCATCTGGATGACGGTGACTTCGTCACCATCGTCGGCTCCAACGGCGCCGGCAAGAGCACCCTCTTCAACGCCATCTGCGGCAGCTTTTTCCTGAACGAGGGCTCCATCCATCTGGACGGCGTCAACATCACCCTGATGCCCGAGCATAAACGTGCTCTGCACATAGGGCGTGTCTTCCAGGATCCCATGCGTGGAACTGCGCCCAACATGACCATAGAGGAAAACCTCTCCCTGGCTCATTCAAGGAGCACGGCCAGAGCGTTGTCCTTTGCCCCCAGCAAAAAGGAACGGGCCCTTTTCCGGGACCGTCTCGCTGAGTTTGGCATGCAGCTCGAGGACCGGATGAAAACGAAAGTCGGCCTGCTTTCCGGCGGTCAGCGCCAGGTTGTCACGCTGCTCATGTGCACCATTGTGACGCCCAAGCTGCTTCTGCTGGATGAGCATACCGCCGCGCTCGATCCTGCCACAGCCAAAAAGGTCATGGAAATCACGGAAAAGATCGTTCGTGACAGTCATCTGACCACCATGATGATCACCCACAACATGTCAGCCGCGCTTACCACCGGCACCCGGACGCTTATGATGGACAAAGGCAGAATCCTTTTCGACATCTCCGGCGGGGAACGCAGCAAAATGACTATGGACACCCTTCTCAAAATGTACTCAAACAGCACGAATGAGGTCTTTGACAATGACCGCATGCTCTTTGAAAACGCCAAATAAATCAACTGCTCCGCAGCTTAAACTGCGGAGCAGTTTCTGAGCTGCGGACAGTCCCGCAAAAACATCTGCCCCGGAATATATCTGCTGCCTGGCACATTTGAATCCTGCTACGCCGATTAAGACTCGCAAGCCTTCAAAACCTCAGCATTTGGGATACCCCAGATGAAAAAAGTGTGTTATAATTTCGAAACGTGATTACAGGCTTCTCAAAGAACCGTTCAGTTTTTCGAAAGGATTAATGACATGGCAAAAGTAATTAAGCTCGGATTTCTCGGCTGCGGCAACATCGGCGGCGGTGTCTATCATCTGCTCACAGAAATGCACGATGAAATCCTGAAGCGCGAAAACATCGACATTCAGATAAAAAGCGCTCTGGTCAAGAGCATCGCTGAGGCACGCACTGATATTCCCAAGGATATCATGACGGAATCCGCAGATGACGTTCTGACAGATCCCTCCATTGATATTATCTGTGAGTTCATGGGCGGCGAGCAGCCCGCAGCCTCTTTCATGCAGCGTGCGCTCGAAAACGGAAAAACGGTCGTCACCGCCAACAAGATGGCGCTTGCCCTCAACTGGCACAAGCTCCAGGCAGCCGCATCGGCACACGGCGCAGGGCTGTATTACGAGGCCAGCGTAGGCGGCGTCATTCCGGTCATCCGCTCCCTCACCGTCTCGCTTGACGCAGATGAGATCGACCAGGTCATGGGCATCGTCAACGGCACCACGAACTACATTCTGACACAGATGTCCCAGCAGGGACGTTCCTACGCAGATGTCCTCGCCGAGGCCCAGAAACTCGGTCTAGCCGAGCCGAACCCAACCGCAGATGTTGAGGGGTACGATGCTGCCTACAAGCTGTCCATCCTGTCCTCCATCGCGTTCCATACCCGTGTCACATATCAGAAGATCCACCGCGAGGGCATTACCAACATCTCACCGGACGACATCGCCTACGGCAGAGAGATGGGATACACCCTCAAACTGCTCGCCATCGGAAAGCGTGCCGCTGATTCCATTGAGGTCCGCGTTCATCCGACCTTCCTCCCCAATGAGCACCCGCTTGCCCGCGTGGACGGCTCCCTGAATGCCATTTACATTCACGGCCGGTACTGCCAGGACATGATGCTCCAGGGCCGCGGTGCAGGCGACAAGCCCACCGCGAGTGCCATCTGTGGTGATATTCTGTATGCAGCAACGCATATGGACAATCCGACGGTTCCCTCTTTTGCAAATACTGCGGAGCCTGATGATGCCATCACCTTCACCGACAACTGGGTCTGCCGCTACTTTATCCGTCTGGATGCCGCAGATACCCCCGGTGTTCTCGGCAGCGTAGCCAGCGCATTCTCTGCCAAGTCCATTTCCATTGCCTCTCTCCTCCAGCGTCCTGCTGCAGATGGACGTGCACAGATCATCCTCATCACGCATGAGGCCAGCGAATGTGCCGTTCAGGACGCACTTGCAACGCTGAATCCTGAGATCGTCAGGGTTGAGAGCATGATCCGCGTCGAAAGCTGAAACCGCCTTATACAAGTCAAATGGGACTGCTGCATCATTG
>JAFSZW010000012.1 GCA_017458865.1 Clostridia bacterium | reverse complement strand
GATCAGATCACGGCTATGTAACATAAAAATCCTCCGCGTCATGTCCCAAAATTGCAGGACAAGGCGCGGAGGATCTGCATTAATAACGGCTTACATCAGATCGTCCCGGTATGTATGAACGGCATCCATGATCTCAACTAAACAACTGAGCTGTCCAAAGGCAAAGCCTGAAATCCATATCGCAGCGGACATGATTGATGTGCCATACCGGACAGTCCGAAACGGCTCTGGCAGTTCCATTGACAGATGTGCCAAGGCCAAGATCGGATGTATGTGCCGCGGCAGCTTGCCTGAGCCGCGGGAACACTCAGTGTCCCTGGACGGAAAGAAGGAAGTCCCTCGCCCTCTGACTGCTTGGATTGGCAAAGAAGCTGTCCGGTTCTCCTTCCTCTACAATGTTTCCGGCATCCATGAAGATGATGCGGTCAGCTACCCTGCGGGCAAAATTCATCTCATGTGTTACGATGAGCATGGTCATGCCGTCCCTGGCAAGTTCTGTCATGACGTTCAGCACTTCCCCGATCATCTCAGGGTCCAGTGCACTGGTGGGTTCATCAAAGAGCATCACCTTCGGATGCATGGCAAGAGCCCTGGCAATGGCCGCGCGCTGCTGCTGTCCGCCGGACAGCTGTGCCGGCACTTTGGATGCCTGATTCGCCACGCCGACGCGTTCAAGCAGCCGAAGTGCCTCCTGACGTGCTTCCTTGCGGCTGACCTTAAGCACATCACAGGGGGCCAGCATGACATTGTCGAGGATGGTTCTGTGGGCAAACAGGTTGAACGACTGGAATACCATGCCGATCTGTGACCGCATTTCAGCCAGTTTCCGTCCCTCCTCAGGAATCAGATTCCCTTCAAACAGGATCTCACCGGAATCAATGGTCTCAAGGCGGTTAATTGTGCGGCAGAGTGTCGACTTTCCAGAGCCCGACGGGCCGATGAGAACCACAACATCCCCTTTTTTCACCGTCAGGGAAATGTCATTGAGCACATGCAGACTGCCATAGTATTTATTCACCTGTCTCAGCTCAATAACCGGCGTACTTGTTTCGCTCATGCCAGACTCCTTTCCGCCGCTCCGGTCTCTTTCATGTGCCGGGCGAGACGATCTGAAAGCTTGTTCAGCAGATAATTGATCAGGATGTAAATCACCGCTACCACGAGATAAATGGACAGCAGCGCATCGTAATTGGAGATCAGCACCTTTGCATTCTGCATAAGGTCCGCACATGAAACAATGGATGCAAAGGTCGTATCCTTGAGCACGATAACCAGTTCCGCAATCAGGGACGGAATCACAAAACGAATCGCCTGTGGGAATATGATCCTGTAAAACAGCAGTGTTTCCCTGTATCCAAGAGAAAGCGCCGCTTCTCTCTGCCCTTTCGGTACTGCATTCACACCGCCTCTCAGCGCCTCAGCAACCACACCGCACGCTGAAATGGCGCATGGCAGTGTGATCTTCCAGAACGCACTCAGCTTTATGCCGCTCTGCGGGACAACCAGGAAAAAGAAGTAGATAAACAGCAGCGTCGGCACACCCCGCGTAAACTCAATGATGCCGGTGCTTATCACACGCACAATGGGATTTTTCCGCATTCTGCCGCGCATCAGAAGGAAACCAAGCGAAAATGAGATTACAGAACCGGTCAGCGCAGCTTCAACAGTCGTGAGTAAGCCCTGGCCCAGGAAACGCCAGGTTGTCAGCCGTCCAAAGAACGCCCAGTACCGTCCGCTGAGCTGTCCTGTTACATAAAACTGCCGGATAACCGCAATCAGAAGGCCTGCCAGGAGAACCAGCACCAGTGCTGTCGCAATCCCTGTCCGTCTCCGGGTTTTGGGGCCCGGCGCCTCATAGAGGAAATCCCGAATGGAGCCACTCTTCATCTCAGAATCCTCACTTTCCGGTCAATAAAGCTGCCGGCAGCGCCTATGACCAAACCTGTCGCACAGTAAAGCATGGCAGAAATCGCGAATGCCATAACACCGCCTGCACTGCGCGTATTGATGTAGGAGACGATTCCTGTCAGTTCCATGGGCCTCAGCGGCACCTGTGATCCCAGTGATGTCGTCAGCATCGTGGCAACCATAAGGTTGGTCAGCGGCAGCACAGCGGACCTCAGTGCCTGCGGGATGACAATCCTGCGGATCATCTGAAAAAACGTCATGCCAAGCGCACGTGCTGCTTCAATTTGCCCGGGATCTATCGTATTCATCCCGCTCATCAGATGCTCCGAGCAGAATGCGGATGGAATCAGAACAGTAGCGATCAACACGCACACGTCATACGGAAAGACGATTTTCAGGTACGGCAGCGCATATACCAGCAGAATCAACAGGGCTGCACCGGGGATGTTCCTGAAAATCTGTACATAAAAATCACCGAAGAAACGCAGCGGCTTTACAGGACATACCCTGATTACCGTAACGATGGTACCAATGATAAAAGCGCCGAGAAAGGAAAAAGCCGTCAGCCTCCAGGTTGTCAAAAGTGCCTGAAGGTAGCGGTCTCCATATTGTTCCAGCAGTTCAGATATGCCCATGGGTCTCCTCCCAAATACAGGGCCTCAGGACAGATATCCCGAGGCCCTCAGATGGATTATGCCTTATTCCGCAATCGCCGGGGCTGCCGGAGCGGTATCAATACCTGTGCGGTCGCCAAGGCTTACCTGCCAGAGCTGGGCCCACAGGCCGCTGTCCTCAATGGTTTTGAGGAAGTCGTTGACAAATGCTACACCATCAGAATCCTTTGGAAGGCCGATGCCATACGGATCAATCGGTCCGAACACGTCGCCTGCAACGGCGTACAGTCCGGGATTCTTCACGATGGAGTTGAGAATCAGTGTGTAGTCTGTCACATAGGCATCCGCGCGGCCCAGTTCAACTGCAGCACGGGCCTGAATGTCATCCTCAAACTCCTGGACGATGGCATCCGGCGCAAACTCAGCCAGAATCGCAGGACCAGTGGAGCCTGCCTGCGTTGCCACGATCTTGTCAGTCAGGCTGTCAATACCGGTAATTTCGGTGTTGCCGGCCTTAACAAGCACAGCCTGCTGAGAGGTGTAGTACGGACCTGCGAAGGAGATGACTTCCTGGCGGGACGGTGTGATGGAATAGGTTGCAAACACAGCATCCACCTGACCGCTGGTCAGCACGGACTCACGGGTGCTGGAGTTGACCTGCGTGAGATCATACTTGGTTTCATCACCAAGGATATATCTGGCCAGCAGCTGATACAGTCCGGCATCAAAGCCGCGGATACCATTGTCCGTCTCATCCAGCTGGCTGAACAGGAAAGATGTACGGGTGCCGCCCACACGAAGGACACCTGCTTCCTTAACTGCCGTCGCCCAGGTGCTCGCCGCAATGGCCTCATCACTGGCAACAGGGCCCGAGGCCAGCAGTGCATCAAATGACGCCTTATCAATGGCAACCGCCTCCGGCGCCTCAGCAAATGCAGAAACTGCAAACAACAGCAGTGACAGTACCGCAAGTAATGTAATCAGCTTTTTCATTATATCGTTCCTCTTTCTTTGGTATTTGGATATATGATCGGGTCAGGCATAACCGGCCCGTTATCCACAACAATCCCTGTAACGGTTCAGACCCGTTCCGGTTCAACCTGCAGGATATCATTGAAATAATTGTTTGCAATCATGAACACGCCCATAGTTGTCAGCACGACAATCGTCTCCTCATCAAAGCGTGCCCGGAGCCGTTCAAACAGCTCATCCGACACCCCTTTCGGGTTTCTGGCAATCGCACGTCCAAACTCAATCAGGAGTTTCTCATCCTCGGTGAAATCGAAATGCTCAAAATCCGTTATCCCATTCTGCCGAAGCAGCTTTCCAAAATACGTCGAGCAAACCAGACAGTCATTCTCAAGCGATATCGCATACTCAAAAAAGTCTGCGGCCCGCTTTCCCACCAGGCGCTGCAGTTCTCTGTCCACTGCATAGGACTGAACTTCGAGTGCTTCAAAGCACGGGATATTGTGGAGCAGTGTCCGCTTCTCATTCGTCACGCGGTATCCTGCCGCTACATGTGCATCCAATGCCTGCCTGACATCCTCGCCCGCGGTCTCGGGATTGATCATTGATATTCTGGCCATCCGATCACCTCGTTTTACAACATTTCTCATACACTGAACCAAATCCGGGGCTGTTTTTGACGTACGTTACAAACGCCGTAAAGAATAACATTCAAATCCTGATGTGTCAATGAATAAAATGCAATTTATATTATTGTAAAAATCGATTGACAGCAATAGAAAATATCTATTATTCTCATAGACATTTCACTATTTCTGATAACAAATGTCCCGTTGTAATTTCTTCTTATTGTGTTGCACACATCAAATTCTGCATGTCGTCCCGTCAGGAACTATCTGTACTCAGATCTCTCTCAGATACCTCCTCATGCCTGATGTTGC
Source organism: Clostridia bacterium (assembly GCA_017458865.1). Classification (GTDB taxonomy): domain Bacteria; phylum Bacillota; class Clostridia; order Christensenellales; family Aristaeellaceae; genus Ventricola. The sequence goes on along the minus strand of JAFSZW010000012.1, from coordinate 6,540 downwards.
CGGCACGGAATGCTGTCATGCGGAACGAATATGGCCATTGCTCGAAATCAGAGCTACTTATCAAACTGTCGAAAGATTTCCATACGCTCGGAGCGCCCAAACTCCCCTAAAACAGACAGCCATTTTCAAAAGCAGACTGATAAAAATCTACAAAATACATAGGCAAAATCTATTTTCCCATTGACAACACTGCCCCTCGGCCTGTAATATAGCCGCAAGTTACCCTATCACCTGCGCATTTTGTCTTCATTCCCGCAATATAATGGATATTTCATCGACGTTGTTTCTCTGGATGAATCGCCCGAATGGCATCCAGAGTATCCGAAAAGGAGATGCTTCCATATGCTTTATCATTCCATGCGCGAACTGGTCGGCAACACCCCGCTGGTCCAGCTTTCCAACCTGGACATCCTGCAGTCTGTCCGGATATATGCCAAGCTTGAGCTCTTAAATCCAGGTGGGAGTGTTAAAGACCGGACTGGTCTGTGGATGCTGCGTGCCGCGGAGGATTCCGGACAGCTCAGACCCGGCGGGACAATCATTGAGGCAACTGCCGGAAATACGGGGATTGGCATTGCATTTGCTGCGCTGAATCGGGGATATCATGTGATGTTCATTGTTCCCGAGAAGTATTCTCTTGAAAAGCAGAAACTCATGCGCGCACTGGGTGCTGATGTCATCAACACACCAAGAGAAGACGGTATGCTTGGCGCGCGGGCAAAAGCGGAGGCACTCCGCAGGTCCATACCCGGTGCCATCTCACTTGGCCAGTTTACAAATCCTGCAAATCCAATGGCGCATTACGAGTCTACCGGACCTGAAATCTGGGAGGATCTGGATGGTCAGATCGATTTCTTCGTTGCCGGCGCCGGCAGTGGCGGCACATTCAGCGGCATTTCACGCTTCCTCAAAGAGCGAAATCCCGATATTACCTGTATTCTGGCGGATCCGGTAGGTTCCACCATGGGTGGAGGTGAACCCGGGGATTACGATATTGAAGGAATCGGGAATGACTTTATCGCAGATACCATGGACATGCGTCTGGTCGACCGCGTTATCAAGGTGACGGATACTGAAGCAGTTGAATCCTCTCGTCTGCTGGCCAGAAACGAAGGCATATTTGCCGGCATGTCATCCGGTGCCGCGCTTGCCGCTGTCCTCAAACTGGCCAGGTCCGGCGCAACCGGCAACATTGTCACAGTATTCCCGGATCGAGGCGACCGGTATTTCAGCAAGAACCTGTATATATGAGGTGATCAGATGACGCTGCAGCAGCTCAGTTATGTTGTCGCAATTGCAGAGGCGGGTACCTTCAATAAAGCAGCCGAACGGCTGTTCATTGCCCAGCCATCCCTGACCAGCGCCGTTAAGGAACTGGAGAAGGAACTCGGTTTTTCCCTTTTCAACCGGACGGTGCGCGGTACCAGTCTGACCGCGGACGGCAGTGCCTTCCTTCCCTATGCCCGTTCTGTTCTTACACAGTATGAGGGACTGCTGGATGTGTTTGGGCGCCAGGGAAAACGCCGTCAGCGCTTTGCCGTATCCACGCAGCATTACTCCTTCGCCGTTAAGGCATTTGTTCAGCTGACCAGCGGTCTGGATGTTTCCGAATATGAATTTGCCCTGCGGGAAACACGCACCAAGCAGGTCATAGATGATGTTGCTGCCTCACGAAGCGAAATCGGCATTCTCTATATGAGTGATTTCAACCGGAAAGTCCTCCGCAAGCTTCTTGCAGACCGTGGACTGGCATTCCATCATCTCATTGACTGCAATGCCTATGTCTACCTTCATAAAGAGCACCCACTTGCAGCCAACGCATCCATTACCTTTGAGGATCTGGCTCCGTATCCATGCCTGTCTTTTGAACAGGGGGATGACAGCAACTTCTATCTTGCAGAGGAAATCCTCTCAACCAATGAATATCCGAGGATGATCAAGTGCTGCGACCGGGCAACCATTCTGAACCTTATGATCGGTCTTCAGGGCTATACCCTGTGTTCCGGTATCATCTGTGAGGAACTGAACGGCAGTGACTATCTGGCCATTCCCTACGCTGAGGATGCCGAAAACCCCAACAGTGTCATGGAAATCGGATATATATTAAGGAAGGACAGTCAGTTAAGTGAGCTTGGCAGACAGTATGTGGAAGAGCTCAAAAAGTACCTCAAAGTGGACTGAACCCTGTAATCCGTGCGGAAGCTCCAGCGCTTCCATTGATTTTAAAACGACGGACAGAGCGCCGGGTTGTGTGTTATAGGTATTGCCTATTACGCGCAATCCGGCTTTCGTATTAGACAAATGTCTACAAAGACGATAGAATTACTCCATCAAAGAAAAGGAGCCCTGGAAATGCAGAACAACCCCAGCTTTGTTTCGATCGTCCTGAGTCTTGACCGAATGTGACAAATTGCCGCATTACATTTGTCAACGACCATTCGCCCGCGAGTTACTACCGGGCCGAGAACCGTAAGAGATCGAAAGGAGTATTCCCATGTCAGATATCAGAAATTCCGCCAACTGGTCCTTTGAAACCAGGCAGCTTCACATTGGTCAGGAGCAGGCTGACCCCGTCACCGATTCCCGTGCCGTCCCGATTTACGCGACGACTTCCTATGTGTTCCATAACAGTGAACACGCTGCAGACCGCTTTGGTCTGAGGGATGCCGGCAACATTTATGGACGTCTCACCAATCCCACACAGAGCGTGTTTGAGACCAGGATTGCCTCGCATGAGAACGGCTCTGCCGCACTGGCAGTTGCTAGCGGTGCAGCCGCCATTAACTACACCTTCCAGGCGCTGGCAAGGGCCGGTGAGCATATCGTGGCTTCCAAGACGATCTATGGCGGCACCTTTAACCTGCTGGCGCATACCCTGCCCCTGACCAGCGGCATTACGACCACCTTTGTGGATCCAAATGAGGATGGTGCGTTCGAGGCCGCCATTAAGGACAACACCAAGGCGATCTTTATTGAGACACTTGGAAATCCCAACAGCAACATCATTGATATCGAGGCCGTTGCCAGGATCGCACATGCCCACGGCATTCCGCTTGTCGTCGATTCCACCTTTGCCACGCCCTATCTGGTTCGTCCCATTGAGTACGGTGCGGACATTGTCGTTCACTCCGCAACCAAGTTTATCGGCGGTCATGGCACTGCCATCGGCGGCGTGATCGTTGAGGGCGGAACGTTCGACTGGAAAGCCAGCGGCAAGTATCCGTGGATCAGCGAGCCCAACCCAAGCTATCACGGTGTATCCTTCTATGACGCCGTCGGACCGGCTGCATTTGCGACCTACATCCGTGCCATCCTCCTGCGGGATACAGGATCTACCCTGTCCCCGTTCCATGCGTTCATCTTTTTGCAGGGACTCGAAACGCTGTCTCTGCGCGTTGAACGGCATGTGGCAAATGCTCTCAGGATCGTCGAGCACCTGAACGGGCATCCTCAGGTTGAGGCAGTCCACCACCCCTCCATCCCAACCGAGCCGAGCCATGCACTGTATAAGAAATACTTCCCAAACGGCGGCGGCAGCATCTTCACCTTTGAAATCAAAGGGGACAGCGAGACGGCCAAGAAGTTCATCGATAACCTTGCCATCTTCTCCCTCCTGGCCAATGTGGCAGATGTCAAGTCACTGGTTATCCATCCCTATACCACGACGCACAGTCAGCTGACAGATGAGGAGCTGCTTGACCAGGGCATCCGGCCGAACACCATTCGTCTCTCAATTGGCACAGAGAATGTCCGTGACCTGATCGCTGCACTGGATGCAGCATTTGAAGCAGTCCGGTAAGCCCGGACATCATAATGAGGAGAATGCTTCCATTCGGCATTCTCCCCATTTTTTTCTCTGCATCCGTCCATTTGGACGATCTCTTTGACAGATATCCGCTTAACAGGATTCTTCCCCCGCTGAATGACCTTGCTCTCTAATCAATCCGGAACCGGCAGATCATCAAATTCAGGCTGCTCCGGCATCTTTTCAAGCAGATCCTGCAGCGTGATCCCGCCCAGATATTCGGTCATCACCCGGTTGAGACCTGTCCAAAGAGAAAGCGTTGCACAATATTCGCGCCGTTTGCAGTTGTTATGATCCGTCTCAAGACACTGTACGGGAGCCATCGGGCCTTCCATGACCGTCAGGATTTGCAGAACCGTCAGTGTTCCGGCATCTGCCCGCAGTCGATACCCGCCCTGACGGCCTCTTGTCGTCAGCAGGATGCCAGCCTGGGTCAGATTCATGCCAATCTGGTCCCCGTACTTTTTCGAAATCTGCTGCCGTCTTGCCACATCTTTCATGGCAACCGGTCCATCCATCTGATGGGCCGCAATATCAAGGAGTATCCGTATAGCATATCTTCCCCGGGTTGATATTTTCATAGAACCATTATGAGCACGGAATCCCGCTGCTGCAAGGCAGCAAAACCGGCTCTGCCTCCTTTTCCATAATGTTGAGCATCAGATAATAAGTGCCAGGATGATAGACACTGGATAAGCTGCAATCTCGAAGATAATGGATATAAGGTCATCCCTGTTTTGGGCAATCCGGACATCTTCGTCGTCCATTCGGAACAGTCCGGCATGCCGGCAACAGATATCCAAAGATCCCGTCAGTTTCTGAAAACTGCACTATGCCTTCCGTTATCCTCTATCCTGTCAGGTCACAGATTGCAGCAAGATGGCTTGATCCAGTTGATACACGACACAATTGTATACTAAATCCATCTGTTTTTCAACTTTCCTGATTGCACAATGAAAAGATGTCTGTCCTGATCCATGTCAGCAGCGGATCACATCTCTCACGGTATTCCGGTGTTCTTCGGAATCAACAAAGCTGTACCCTGTCTTGCAAAGCCCTGTTTGCATTGGCGGAACAGTCATATCACCGGCAGGTACGAGTACGGACCTTGAGGATTCCCTTTCCGGCCCATTCGTGTTAGAATGACGTCTGGTAAAACTGAATATCCTGCGGAATACAAAGCTTGAAAGGATTGTCATTATGATTCAGGCAAAAGAAATCCATGGTGTCCATGGCACGCTCAGCGAGGCTGATGTCAGGGAGAAGTATGTGCGCATTACCCGTCTGCTGATCAGGCATAGGCTCACCATTACAACAATGGAAAGCTGTACATCCGGCCAGATTGCCTCATTGATCACCGATACGGAGGGGGCGTCGGCCATCATGAAAGGCGCCTTTATCACTTACAGCAATGAAGCCAAAATACGGATTGGTGTACCTGAGGAAGTGATCCGGCAGTATGGCGTTTACTCAAACGAGACAGCCGTATCCATGGCGGATGTCTGCCGCAGGGAATATGCAGCAGATTTCGGCATTGGCGTGACCGGCAGTTTCGGCAATGTGGATCCGAATAACGCAGACAGCATACCTGGTGAAGTCTATTTTGCCATCTCAGCAAAGCAGGACACTGTATGTTTCCACTGCAACGTTCCGCCTCAGCCTTCCCGCTTTTCCTATAAGCTGTACATGGCTGACGTCGTTGCCGACCAGCTGCTGGCATCATTGCAAGGAATAAACCAGTCGGTTTCTGCCTGACTCATCTGTTGAGCCCTGCAAATGTCAATTTTTTCTGTTGACAATTTGCAGGGCATCACTTATAATCAAATAAATTGCGTGCAATCTTTTTGCACGCAATGGAAAAGGTGCAGTATCTGCTCAAACCGGAACGGTTCCTTTTGATCAGAACACCGAATCTCTGTCTGGCTGTGACCTGGTACGCCGCACAGAAACGATCATTCGACTGTCAGCAAATAAAGACTGCAGGTCATCAGGCAGAAAGTGCGTATATATACGAAAGAGGTATTCATGAAAAAAACTGATTCCGTGCCCGACAAATATGACTGCATCCGTCTTGAGAACCAGCTCTGCTTTCCCCTTTATGCATGTGCCAAGGAAGTCGTCCGCAGGTACCGGGAGCCACTTGAACATCTGGGCCTTACCTATACCCAGTATATTGTCATGATGGTCTTCTGGGAATTTGGCGGGATGACGGAAAAGGAGCTGGGCATAAAAGTCCATCTTGATTCAGGAACACTGGCGCCTCTTCTCAAGCGGCTTGAGAGCATGGGACTGGTTACCCGTTCGCGGCCTGCGGAAAATGAACGTCAGTTGTACATCGACCTGACTGAGAAGGGATTGGCACTCAAAGAGGAGGCAATCAAAGTACCCCCGGCAATGGCAGCCTGCATTGACCTGCCGATGGATGAACTCATGCAACTCAAAGCCCTGCTTGACAAGGCACTCAACAGAATGGAGGTAACACAATGATTTACGACTACACACTGACGACCGGCAAAGGCGAACAACTGAACCTGGCTGATTATAAGGGCAAGGTTATCCTGGTGGTCAATACGGCGACCGGCTGCGGCTTTACACCCCAGTATGCTCCCATTGAGCAGCTGTACAAAGATGACCACGACAAGGGACTGGAGATTCTTGACATTCCCTGCAACCAGTTTGGTAATCAGGCACCTGGCACTGATGACGAGATCCATGAGTTCTGCACCAGGCATTTC
>JAFSZW010000116.1 GCA_017458865.1 Clostridia bacterium | reverse complement strand
GGTGCTGGAGGATCTTCGCGCCTATGACCTGATCATTCCCAGGGAGTCCATTTCGGCCAGGGCGCTTGAGGAAAACGGCCTGCCCGTTATGCCGTGGATTGACCCGGCATTTCTCCTCAGACCACAGGAAACACCGTTTCCTGCAGGCTGGCAGCAGGGACGGATGATCGGCCTCAATGTTTCTCCGCTGGTTCTTGACAAGACCGGCAGTCATGAGCGGAGCAAGGCGAGTATCTGCGCGCTCATGGACACCATTCTGCGTGATACGGATTATTGCATTGCGCTCACCCCGCATGTAACCTGGGCACATGACAATGATATGACGCTGCTCTCTGAACTGGCTGCGCGCTACGGGAATGAGAAGCGTGTTCTGCTGATGCCGGGGACTCTATCAGCCATGGAATACAAGTACCTTGTGTCAAAAATGCAGGGCATCATTACAGCCAGAACGCATCTTTCCATTGCGGCATATTCTACGGGCGTGCCCGCACTGGTGATCGGGTATTCCATCAAGGCGCGCGGAATTGCTACGGATATCTATGGAGATCCAGCAGGGCGGCTGTACCCGGCAGACCGGCTTGAGAACTCAGAGGCGCTGCTCAGCTGCGCTGGTGCGTTTCTTGGCCGCCTTGATGAGGAACATGCATTCCTTGAGGGAAAAATGAAAACATATATCAGAGGCGGGACGGCCATTGCTGACCGGGTGCTCAGCCTCTCTGACAGGGGATAGTATGAGAGAGACAGTACTTAGCGATCCCGCCCGGTGTACGGGCTGCGGGGCATGTCAGTCAGTCTGTCCCAGACAGGCCATTTCCATGAAATCGGATGAGGAGGGATTCCTGTATCCGCAGGTGAACGGTGAGCTGTGTGTTGGCTGTGATCTCTGCGAGAAGCGCTGCCCGTCCGGGAAGATGGAACGGCGTGAGGTGCCTCAAATGCGAGGCGGATGCATAAAGGATACGGAAATCCGGCTCAAATCATCCTCCGGCGGGATATTCACGGCACTTGCCGTCCACATGCTCCGACAGGGCGGCGTGGTGTTTGGCACGGTCATGAGCGAATCTCTGACAGCAGAGATCGTAGGCATTTTCAGTGAGGAAGCGCTCTCGGGCATCCGGGGATCCAAATATGTCCAGAGTCAGAGTGCGGATGCCATCCGAAATGCTGCGGATCTGGTGAAACGGGGCATTCCGGTACTGTTTTCCGGCACGCCGTGTCAGGTTGCAGGCCTTTACGCAGCGCTTAACGGGAATGTGCCCGGCAACCTGCTTACGGTGGATTTCGTCTGTCACGGGACACCGTCGCCCGGTGTCTTTGAGTCCTACATCAGAGAACTGGAACGCCGGCATAGTAGCCGGGCTGTTTCCTTCGCGTTCCGCGATAAGCACCTGGGGTGGAAGAACTTCTCGACAATGGCTGTCTTTGAGGACGGATCGACTGAAACCGGGACACAGACCACGGATCCGTTCCTGCGGGGTTTCCTGCAGAATCTGTATCTGAGGCCGTCCTGCTACGAGTGCAATCTGCGCTATGATACACTGCCTGCGGACCTGACCATAGCGGATCTGTGGGGAGCGGAACAGATTTGCCCTGAACGGGACGATGACAGTGGTCTCTCGCTCATGCTGATCCATACGCCTGCCGGCAGGGCCTGGCTTGAGGCGTGCACGGATCTTGATACATTTCCAATAGAGAGCGCAGAACCGTTTAAACGTGTCAATCCGAGTCTTTTCGGACCGAGCACCCCGCACAAAAAGCGGGCGAAGTTCTTTAAGCTGTACCGGAAACACGGTTTTTCATTTGACGATATCGACCATCTTCTGGCGCCGCCGGGACGGCTTGAGCGCACGGGAGAGTGGATTGTGCATGTTCCGTCTGCCGTTGTCCGCAGACTTGGACTTAAGAGGGCGTAATGCCTCGGATGGGCGGACATGAGAGGCTGGAGATTGGCATATGATCAGTGATGCAGAGGGCATAACCCGGGCGCTTCTTGAGGCAGAGCGCGCCCTTAGTGCTGGCGAGGTGCCGGTTGGCGCTGTAATTTACGATGGGGATGAGCTGATTGCCGCAGCCGGCAATGAACGGGAAATGCGGCAGGATCCGACCGCGCATGCGGAGGTGCTTGCGCTGCAGCAGGCAGCCAAGCATCTTGGCAGGCGGCGGTTAAATGGATGCACCATGTATGTGACGCTTGAACCCTGCCCGATGTGCGCGGGCGCACTCATGCTGTCCGGCATTGACCGGGTTGTGTTCGGCGCACCGGATCCGAAAGGCGGTTGCTGCGGGTCCGTGTACGCCATCCCTGAGGACCCGGCATTCGGGCACCTGACGCGCTGTGACGGGCCCATGCTGGCTGACCGGTGCAGCGAAGTGCTGAGTCGCTTTTTCAAGGAGCGCAGGAAGGGATCCGGTGCAGACAGACCTGCGGACTGATGTTGCTTTATCAATGCAATTGGCATATTTGCTGGAAAGAGGAGTACCATGGCAGAAAAGATTCCGTTTATTACCAGAGAGAAGGCGGAGGAGATTGCCGCCGTCATTCCGACCCCGTTTCATATCTACACTGAGGAAGGAATTCGGAAAACCGCCCGGGCGCTGAAAGAAGCGTTTGCCTGGAACAGGGGATTCAGGGAGTATTTTGCCGTAAAGGCGACACCGAATCCGTACATCCTGAACATCCTCAAAGAAGAGGGATGCGGGGTAGACTGTTCATCGGTGACGGAGCTGGTGCTCAGCAGAGCCTGCGGTTTCGCCGGGAAAGAGGTTATGTTCTCATCCAATGAGACGGAGCCCGGTGAGTTTGCCATGGCCAATGAGATGGGCGGGATCATCAATCTGGATGATATTACGCTGATTGATACACTCGAGCAGGCATGCGGCATTCCTGATACGGTCTGCTGTCGGTTTAATCCGGGTGGTGAGTTCGTTCTGGGAAACGCGATCATGGATCATCCCAAGGACGCCAAGTACGGCATGACCAGGCCGCAGCTGTTTGAGGCGTACCGCATTCTGAGAGACAAGGGTGCAAAGCACTTTGGTATCCATGCGTTCCTGGCGAGCAACACGCTGTCCAATGCGTATTATCCGCATCTGGCGGAGATCCTCTTTACCCTGGCCGTTGATCTGCTTAAAGAGACCGGTATCCGGATTGATTTTATCAATCTGTCCGGCGGTGTGGGCGTTGCCTACCGTCCTGATGAGCCGGAGAATGATATCGGGGAGATCGGGCGCGGGGTGCAGGCGGCCTACGAGTCCATTCTGGTGCCGGCCGGTCTTGGACATGCGGCCATTCTGACGGAACTCGGACGGTATATGCTGGCATCCAATGGTGCGCTGGTGACAAAGGCCATACATGAAAAGCATACGTACAAGGAGTACATCGGCGTAGATGCCTGCGCCTGCAACCTGATGCGCCCAGCGATGTATGGGGCGTACCATCACATTACCGTGCTGGGCAGGGAACAGGCGGCATGTGACCATATGTACGATGTTGTCGGCAGTCTGTGTGAAAACAATGACAAGTTTGCCATTGACCGCATGCTCCCGGAGATCAGAAGAGGGGATTACCTTTACATTCATGATACCGGCGCGCATGGCTTTTCCATGGGATACAACTATAATGGAAAACTGCGCAGTGCTGAGGTGCTGCTGCATCCAGACGGCACATGGCAGATGATTCGACGCGCAGAGACCATGGCAGATTACTTTGCCACGTTCGATTTTTCAGATTTTCATTTTGAGTAATTTCTCTGTTCCGTTTTTATTTCAGATCATCCGGCGTGCTGAAAGCCGGAGGAGGGAGGAAAAGCAGTGAGATACACTGTAAGACAGGATGGTTCGTATGTCTGGAACTGGGAAGCTGATTTTTCGGCAAAAAGCAAGACAGATGGACGTTATGACTGGAAGAACGGGAGATTGAAGAATTTTTCCTGTGATCCGAACGGACGCTGGGCAAAATGCAAAACGGAGTCCGGCTTCTATGTTGAGGTGACGAATGCGCCGACGACAGTAAAGGAAATTGAACAGTACCCGAACTGGGATTCTCTTAGTGGCGGGTTTACATTGACTTCTTCACCCAGATATTTCAAAAGGTACTATTCCTGTGAATGTTCTCAAGGCACTTATGGGGCCAGGTGCCGTCATCTGGCGTCTCTTATGTATGAATGGGAGGCGTTTCGCGGCGGTTCCATGGTGATTAATGAAAGCGAGGAAGTCAGACAGGAACGGCGTCGCAAGCTGGAAGAGGAAAGACTCAGGAAACTGAAAGAAGCGGAGATCCAGAAGAAGAAGGATACCATTATTGATACGGATTCAGTGCTCGCTCGTTACCTTGTCAAATTGCCTGCGGGTCTGACGTTCAATCCGGACAGGCTGCTTAATGCATATAATATTCATACGACTCAGTATGAGAATGAAATGATTGCGGATGTCATGCGGGCAGATTCAGGCAAGCTGGACCTGAAAACAGAGTATGATTCGAGCGGCAAGCAGAAGCTGGTTGGAGATCAGGTCATTCAGGATTTTCCATGCAGCATGACGTTTACTCAGACGGGGATCACCAGTTTTTCGTGCAGATGTGGCCGCCATCATGTCCGTTCCGATTCTTACTACTACTACAGGGACAATCGCCCGAACATCTTTTGTGCACACCTGCTGGGACTGTTTGTCCATATGAGGGAGCAGATTATTGAGGAGAATCCTGGTGATTTTACGGATTCACGTGCTGATAAGCTGCTGTCTCTGCTGGCAGGTGAAAGTGAAATGCCTGCGGTGCTGCTGGGAGATGACGCGGGGGAGAAAGGGAACCTGGTGGTGGTTCCGCGTATCCTGAGGGACAACAAGAATGAACTGAAACTGGGCTTTGATGTGGGGCGTGCAGGGGGGAAAACCTATGCAGTCAAGGGACTTGAGAAGCTGGTTGTGGCGGTGGAGGGAAAGCAGGAGTTTGCGCTCACCAAAACGGCAACCGTTAACTTTGCGACGGAGAGCTTTTCGGACAGTTCGCTCAAATGGTATCGGATGATCTCATCCCGTGTCCGCTCCGTGCACAAGGTGAATGACACCCTGAACCGCAGCAATAATGGCTACTATTATTACAGTTCAACGAAAGAGCTGTCTGTCGGTTCCGGTATTCCACTGGCTGAGAGCGATCTTGATATGCTCTATGACATGGCATGCGAGGAAGGAGAAATCCGTTACCAGTATGGCGGACGGGCCAATGTCGACATTATCCCGGTCGGTGAAATGACGCCGCGGATCAGCGTAAAGCTGAGCCCGAGAAAAGAGGGCGAAAAGCTGCTGGGTGTTGAGATGGAGGTAAGCATGCCGGAAATGCTGCAGGGCAGTCAGCATGCATATATCCTTGATTTCAGCGGTTTTGGACGGGTTTCGGACAAGGAGATTGAACATCTTCGGATGTTCCGGCGGGTTGTTGGTTCCACAGAACGTCAGTTCAAGTGTACGATTGGCGAAAAGAGGTTTCCGGAATTCTTTTACCGCATCCTCCCAATGATGCAGAAGGCCGGTGATATTGAGCTTGAGAACAAACTCGGGAACAATATTGAGAAAATCCTCCCGCCTCAGGCAGAGTTCACGTTCTATGTGGATCTGACGGAGGATGAGATCACCTGCCGTACGGAGGTTCGGTATGATGATCAGGTTTTCCTGCCTGGTTTTCCGTCGGACAATCCCGGACGTGTTCTCAGAGACACCACACAGGAATCCCGTGCTGTTTTGGCTGTCATGCATTTCTTCGACAAGCGGGATGAGGAAAAGCGCCTGTATAAGACGCCCGCAGATGAGGAAAAAGTGCTTGCCGTAATGACAGACGGTGTTACCGCGCTTTCCAGCTTTGGTGAGGTAAAGGGGAGCAGTGCGTTCCATCGGATCAATATCCGTACAGCGCCGCAGCCGCGCCTTGTTGTACGCATTGACAGCGGTCTGCTGGACCTCAGCATTCAGACAAAGGATCTTTCCGAGGATGAGCTGCTGGATCTCCTGAACAATTATAAGATGCGCAAACGCTGGTACCGGCTCAAAAACGGCGATTATGTCAACCTGCGGGATTCGGAAGGCCTGGAAGAACTGAACGAGGCTATCCAGTCAATGGATATTGACATCACGGAACTGGTCCATGGCGGGACGAAGCTACCGCTGTACAGGTCACTGTATGTTGATAAACTTCTTGAGTCGCACGACAAGCTGGTTGCATCGAGAAACCGCGAGTTCAAGGCCCTGATTCGTTCCTTCCAGACGATCCGCGACTCGGATTTCGAGGTGCCGGAGGGGCTTGCCGAGATTGTCCGTCCATACCAGCAGTATGGATTCCGCTGGCTTTGTACGCTGGCGCAGTCCGGTTTCGGCGGTATTCTGGCGGATGAGATGGGTCTTGGCAAGACGCTGCAGCTGCTGGCTGTCCTGCAGATGAAGCGGGACAGCGGTGAAACGCGGCCGTATCTGGTTGTCTGCCCGGCGTCTGTCGTGTACAACTGGAAAGAGGAGTGCCGGCGATTTATTCCCAATATGCCGGTCAATACGCTTGCAGATACGCTGCCGTACCGCAAGAAGATGCTGCAGAGTCTGCGTGAGGGCAATGGAGACGGTGTTTATATCACCTCATATGATCTCCTGAAACGGGATATCACGCTGTATGACGGCGTCCAGTTCGCTGTCGTTGCACTGGATGAGGCACAGTATGTCAAGAATGCCCACACGGCCGTTGCGAAGGCGGTGAAGGTGCTACAGGCTGAACAGCGCTATGCCCTGACCGGTACCCCGATTGAGAACCGTCTGTCTGAGTTGTGGAGCATTTTCGATTTCCTGATGCCCGGTTTCCTGTATTCAAACAAGGAGTTTGTGGAACGCTTCGAAACGCCCATCATGAAAAAGAAGGACATGGATGCAACGGACAGGCTGGCCCGAATGACGGAGCCGTTCATCCTCCGCCGCAAGAAGGCAGATGTGCTTAAGGATCTGCCGGACAAGCTCGAGGAAACGCAGAGCGTGGAGATGGAGGACGAGCAGCGCAAGCTTTATGATGCCCAGGTTGTACATATGCGTGAGCTCCTGGCCGGCAGCGGGGAAAGCGGCGAGGACAAGATGCGCATCCTGGCGGAGATCACCCGCCTGCGTCAGATCTGCTGCGATCCATCCCTGCTGTTTGAGAATTACAGCGGCG
>JAFSZW010000011.1 GCA_017458865.1 Clostridia bacterium | reverse complement strand
TTAGGAAAATCAGGGGGTTTTGACGATTTCTAGGTCCACAGTGCACTAGGGGATTTTTTTCAGATTTACCAGGTAACAGGCATTGCAGCGGACAAAATGGACTGCGGCGAGTTTTTCCTCATAGGTTTTGAGGCTGCCCCACTGACGGATAACCTCGCCGTCTGTGTGGACGAGAATATCATGATTTGCAACCTCAATATAGGTTACATCGTCCGCGTTTATGCGCCTGATTTCCTCTTTTGTGTGCAGTTCGAGCGTCATGGCAGTATTCTGATGCGACAGCATCCGGCAAACTCTGTCCATTTTCGTTGAGAATTCCTCATAACGGATGGGTTTCAGCACATAGTCGAAAGCACCTACAGAATAGCCGTCAATTGCGTACTGGGTGAGCATGGTGATGAAGATGATCATTACCTTGTCATCCATGGCCCGGATTCTTTTTGCTGCTTCCATGCCAAGCATGTCGGCCACCTGGATGTCCATAAACAGGATGTCAGCGTCGCATTTGTATTCCGTCAGCATGGGAATGGAACGGGTGTAGTGTTTCAGCGTGTAATTAAAATTCGGGTGAGAGGAAGCGTACTTTTCCAGCATCCGGTTCAGCCGCTCTGCCTGCTCCATCTGGTCTTCCAGAATCACGATGTTCAGCATATCAATAGCCCTCGAAGGTATTATGAATCCTGCCGCATAGTCTGCGCTGTATTTGGAGAACTTACCAGAATTCATAATACTTTTCAATGCATACATCGTAACTGGGCCTTTTTTCATCGTGAATTGATCCATCGCTCAAATGGCGCCAGGGGTCAGGGAAGCCTTGCGTAGTAAAATGCTGACTTTGGCACGGACTGCCTGTTCATGAACGGATTGGAAATGTCGAAGAACATGGGACTTGTGGTCATTTGCCGGAAACACAGATAATTGGGCAAAAAAGAAAAAGGCCTGAGGAAGGACGACTCAGGCCAGGAGGCACGTCCCGGGGAAGGGATGCACCGTATATAGTTTATCAGGGTCTGATTAAAAATCATACTGACAAAAAAGGTTGATTTTGGAGATTCCCGCGATCCTTTTTAAGCGAAAAGGATGGGAAATCACGCAAGGATTGCGGTCAGCGGCGAAAGGTCTATTCCCTCCGCATCCTTAAGCGCATCGGCCAGCAGAGCAGCAACCTGCTTGATGCCGCCAGCCACGTCGCTCTCGATATTGAGCGGCAGTACCGGATCATGCAGGGAGAGACGAAGCAGGAACCAGGCGCTGTTGCTCTGATCGTCGAGATCAAAGCTGATGCGGATGCCCTCATAGTTGTCGCCGGCGACATGCCAGTCGCTGTGCGCCTCGGCATAGGCGACAACCTGGTCGATTGCACGCTGTCCGGCAGCCTTGAAATCGGGATCCGTGATGTTGAAGCGGAGCTCCGTGCTCTCTGCAGGCTCGGCCAGGTCCTCAATGAGGGAGGACAGGGACTGTCCGCGCTTGCCAAGCTTGATAGCCTCGCAGAGCAGACGGGTGACGAGATACATGCCGTCATCCAGGAAGTAGTTTTCCTCAAGGGCAGCGTGTCCGCTGGTTTCAATGGCCAGAGGTGCTTTTGTGCCTGTGGCGGTCAGCCGGCGTGCCTCGTCAATGACGTTCCGGTAGCCGCGCTTGAACCGGTGATGGTGCCCGCCGAGGTGATCAATGAATGCAGCGAGGCCGGAGGAGGTGACGCTGTCCGTTACGATGGTGGCGCCTGGATATTCTTTCAGCAGGATCGCGGCGATCAGGGCAATCAGGCGGTTGCGGTTGATCTCACGCCCGGTGCTGTCAACAACGGCAGCGCGGTCGCAGTCCGTGTCAAAGATGACGCCGAGGTCGGCATGGGAACGGAGGACCGCCTCGCTGATGCTCTCCATGGCTGCCTCATTTTCGGGATTCGGGATGTGGTTCGGGAAGTGTCCATCCGGATTGAGGAACTGGCTGCCTTCCGTATTTGCGCCAAGAGAGGCCAGGAGATCCGCGTAAAATCCGCCGGAGCCGTTTCCTGCGTCCACAATGATATGAAGTCCGTCAAAAGGCTTCAGATTATCTGCGCCGAAATGTTTCATGAAAACGGAACGGAGATGCTCCGTATAAACGGGCAGATAACTTTCCCTTGAAATCTGGCCGCCCTCATGGGTCAGATCCGTGGCCTCAGAGGCGATGGCCAGAATTGCCTTGAGCGTGCTGCTGTTTATACCGCCGTCCGGGAGGAAGAATTTATAGCCGTTGCGCTCCCAGGGAAGATGAGAGGCGGTAACCATGATGGAAGCGTCTGCACCGGGTGTTCCCAGGAGAGACATATACATGGCCGGAGTGGTGCAAAGACCGAAAGTACGGACAATAGAACCTGCGCTGGCCAGACCGTCTGCAATGGCCTGCTCAAGTGCGGGACTGCTGAGACGCGGATCGCGCCCTATGTTGACGCACGGGCGCGCAATGCCCCTGCGCATGAGAAACTCAGAGAATGCCTGTCCGATCCGGTAGCCGGCACGCTCGGTCAGTACGGCATTTTCGCCAATGGCAACACCGCGGACATCAGATCCGCTTATGAGAGAATAGAAATCCATGTATACGCTCCTTTATCAACAAAAACATATCATTCAGGCAATACAGATCAGGCATCCGGACACGATCTGACATGGCGGCAAATCACATGCCGCCGGGAGAAACACCGGGGTAGATGCCGCGCTATGGGGATCCCATCGACTAAGAGATATCCCGCCCGCATCGCGGCGGCTGAACCGGTGATTGTGTTTATCAGGCCTGGCCGTGCGCATAGTCCGGGCATGCAGGGCAGGTTCTGTTACAGGACCTTTCGGATTGCCTCAAACAACTGGTCATAGTTATCGAATGCCGGCAGGTCTGCATTATCTGCCTTGATCTTCTCCGGTGCACGGAAAAGGAATCCGGCCTTGCTGGCACGAATCATTTCGAGGTCATTAAAGCTGTCGCCGCAGGCGATGGTCTCATAGCCGGTGCTCTGAAGGGCTTTGACCGTGGTCAGTTTGGAATGCGGGACACGAATGCGGTACCCGATGATCTCGCCGGTGGGCGCGACAGTAAGTTCGTTGCACAGGATCGTGGGCCAGCCGAGCTTTTCCATGAGCGGAGCAGCAAACTGCGTAAAGGTGTCACTCAGAATCATGACCTGCGTTTCTGCACGCAGTTTGTCCAGAAAGTCTTTGGCGCCTTCCATGGGCGAAATGGTAGAGATGGTCCGCTTGATATCTGTAAGACCGAGGTTATGCTCATGCAGCAGATTGATACGATAGCGCATCAGCTTGTCATAATCCGGCTCATCGCGCGTCGTCCGACGGAATTCAGGGATGCCGGTTGCCTCAGAAAAAGCGATCCATATTTCCGGTACAAGTACACCTTCCAGATCCAGGCAAACAATATTCATAGTGGTATGCAGGCCGTGCCTGCGCCTCCTTTCGAATCTTGGGGTTTTGTACGACAGTTCAGGAACTGCCGCAAAACAGCCGTATTATAGCACAGAGAAAAGCATAAGCGGAATAGGAAAAACGCATAGAAAGTGAGGGAAATCGTGTTGCACTGTTCCTGTTTCAGAGGTTTTTTTGGGTGTCGCTTTTGAAGTTTCTGTGCATGGTGCCCACGATTGGAATCACCTGATTTGCGAATAATTAATGATCTCCTTTGATATGCTGCCATGGTATAATAACCACAACGTATGGAGGAGGTGACTACCGGATGAAAATCGTTAAGCAGTATGACCCACGGGTGAAGACCACGTATGTTTACGAGGTTCTTGAGTCGCATTATGATTCTTCCAAGAAGCAGACCCGCAGCACGCGCAAGCTGATTGGCAAGCTGGACAGCAACGGCGAGCTTATCCCGACAGGCACCAGAGGCCGTCCTTTTGGAAGCACTTTGGCCAAGAAAGATGATCCTGATCCGGGAATGGTGCAGCACTATGAGGAACTTCTTCGGAAAAAAGACGAAGAGATGCAGCGGAAGGATGAACTGATCCGTACCATTAGCAACAATCTCGCCAAAGAAGAGGAAGCCCTGAAACAGTACAAGGCGGCAGTGAAGAAAATCATGCAAATCTGTTCCGCTCTACCGGAATAGGATTCCAGAGATCAGGTGGTGACACAGTTTTTTTTTTTGAGAGACATTATGGAGGCGTATGCTTTGTACGATACTCCCGGACAGGGGATCCTCTGTCGCAGTCGGAGCGGCCTGCCGTGAGGATTCAGTTCCCCTGAAGTGGCAGTGGTAAAGGTCGGTGCGCCCTGCCGGATGGCTCAGCCATCGAAGTGGCAGTTGTAGTGGGATGTTCTTCGGAGCAGCCCTTTCTGTCTTGGAGGCCACTTGAAGCAAGAAATGCACTGGATACAGTAAACGTGAAACTCATACGCAACATGCACAAGTTGGGCGACGACCGTGTGTTTTCGCTTTCACCTCAGATTGTAAAAGAATCGCGCCTGATTGGGAGTAACGCTTGATACCTGTCTTTGTTGTTGAAACTCAACCTCCGTGTGGATTGAAAGGAAAATCCGTAATAATTTGAAAAGGCGGCGAAAAATTCCTATTGACTTACTATGAATTGGATGGTATCATGTGCGCGTTACCTGAACGGAGATGTCTAAAATACAGTGATTTGGAGACATTTCATGGACAGACTACCCGGGACCCGGTGGACGGGTCCCTGCCAAAACAAGGAGGCGCACTATGAAAAAGACAGTTGTTGTATTATTGGCTCTTGTACTGATTCTGCTGGCCTGCGCCGGTATGGCTGAGGACAAGGATCTGCTGGCGCGCATAAAAGAGCGCGGCACACTGATTATTGCGACAGAAGGCAACTGGTCTCCGTGGACGTATCATGATGAAAATGATGTGCTGACCGGACTGGATATCGAAATCGGCACGCTCATCGCGCATGGTCTTGGCGTTGAGCCTGAGTTCCAGGAGACTGACTGGGATTCCATTCTTGCCGGCGTTGATTCCGGACGCTTTGATATTGCCTGCAACGGTGTTGGATATACCGAGACAAGGGCACAGAAGTACAGCTTCTCTACGCCGTATGTGTATACGCACAAGGTCCTGGTTGTTCGCAGCGATAATGAGGATATCAAGACCATTACAGACCTGAAAGGCAAAACGACGGCCAATTCCCCGTCAAGCACCTATGCGCAGATTGCAGAGGATCAGGGCGCAACGGTGACCTATGTATCCACCCTGGTTGAAACCATTACGCTCCTTGAACAGGGACGCGTAGATGCCACGGTGAATGCACAGGTTTCTATTGAGGATTATCTCAAGCAGCATCCGGATGCGAACATCAAGATTGTTGAGGTTCTTGCCGGTGATCCCGTCGCTTATCCGGTTCGCAAGGCGGACGATACTGCATCGCTGGTAGCGGCAATTGACGAGATTCTTGAAGCCGCCCGTCAGGATGGAACGCTTTCCGAAATCTCCCTCAAGTTCTTTGACCTTGATCTGACCAAGGCAGACTGATAAATGCCTGCACACTTCATCTGACTGTCCTGCATGGATGATGAACAGTCAGATGTGCAATAGCCGGGCCTGCCGGTACAACTGAAAAGATGTCACAGAGACGATTTTCGGATTGTCTCTGTGATTTTGCGGTAAAGAGATATGAAAAACAGCGACCTGTTTATCAATGAAACGGATTATGCAGATCTGGATGCAGATGCAGCGGTGGAGCATCTGCGGTCAGCTTTGCGGTTTGAGACCACAAGCTATGTGGACACAAGCAGGATCAGATATGAGGCGTTTGACCGCTTTCATGACTTTTTGAGGATATCCTATCCGCATGTCTTTGCGGCGGCTAATGTCGAGAAGATCGGGTACAGTCTGCTGCTTGAGATCCGGGGGACAAACCCTGAACTGAAACCGGCGATGTACATGGCGCATCAGGATGTTGTGCCTGTTGTGCCGGGCACAGAACAGAACTGGCAACATGGCCCGTTTTCGGGGGATCTGGCAGATGGCATGATCTGGGGCCGCGGCGCCATGGACATCAAGGAGATGCTGATTGCAATCCTTGAGAGTGCTGAGTATCTGCTGTCCAGGGGACGGACGTTTGAGCGGACGGTATTCCTTTTCTTCGGTGAGGATGAGGAAACCTGCTCAACAG
>JAFSZW010000115.1 GCA_017458865.1 Clostridia bacterium | reverse complement strand
CGACTGCCTCCTCCTTGGAAAGCTTTCCGAGGAGGACAGGGGCAAAGGTGATGTTCTCAATGACTGACATGTGCGGAAAGATGTTGAAATGCTGGAAAACCATGCCCATCTTCTGACGGTGGAGGTCAATGTTGGTCTTTTTGTCAGTGATGTCAATGCCCTCAAACCAGATGTGTCCGCTGGTTGGCTCTTCGAGACGGTTGAGGCAGCGGAGAAAGGTGGATTTTCCGGAACCGGAGGGGCCGATCAGGGAAACGACCTCGCCTTTGCGGATTTCATCAGAAATACCGCGCAGAACGTGGAGATTACCAAAGTCCTTATGGAGATCTTCAACCCGGATAAGAACGGGTGAGCTGCTGAAATCAGTCATCTTCTTTAAGTCTCCTTTCAAGGACGGCAATGAGTTTACTCATGGTGAATGTGATGACGAAATAGATGATGCCGATGATGATCAGCGGCTCAAGAACCAGATAAGTCTTGCCGGAAATGACCTGGTACTGCGTCATCAGGTCGCCAACGTAGAAGGTAGACGCCAGGGAGGTCTCCTTGGTAACCGCAACAAATTCATTGCAGAGGGCTGGCAGAATGTTCTTGAATGCCTGAGGCAGGATGATCCGGATCATGGTCTGGCGTGAGGAAAGTCCCAGAGATCGGGCAGCCTCAGTCTGGCCGCGGTCTATCGACTGAATGCCGGAACGGAAGATTTCGGCCATGTAGGCGCCAGAGTTGATCAGCAGCGCGACTGCGATGCAGGTGAACTTGGAGAGCTTCAGCTGCGGAAGGATATCCGGCAGCATGAAGTAGAAAAAGTAGAGCTGGAGCAGGAGCGGCGTATCGCGGATGATTTCCACGTAGGTTGTGGCAATGGCCCGCAGAACTTTGACGCGTCCATTTCGCATGATGGCGACCAGCGCGCCGATTACGCAACCGATGGCCACAGAAATCAGCGCCAGCAGAAGAGTGGTACCAAGTCCGCCGAGGAAGGTTGTTCCATAACGGGATAAGAGTCGTATAATTCGTTCAAACAAGGGATGCTCTCCTTTCGGATGGAAGCGATTCAACCAGCTCCATCGCCTGATACAGCTGCTCTTTGGTTACAGGATAGGGAATATGCTGCATATCCGGACCGGAAACAGCAATGTCCAGTACATCATTGAGGTATGCACTGCTCGTGGGGATGCCCATTTCGCTCAGCGTGACTTTGACGCCGAGAGACTTGAGGAAGGTCCTGAACGAGTCGGCTTCTTCAAGCTGACCATCCAAGCAGAGCTGAACCAGCAGTCCGTAAGCAACCAGATCGCCGTGCAGGAATTCCTGCTCGATGCGCGGAATGGACTGCAGGCCGTAGCAGACGCTGTGAGCAACGGCACAGTTGTAATTGTCATCAGCCAGGAGGGAAACGAGTCCGGCGCTGATGATGATGCTTCGTGTACAGAGCTCAACGGCAGGGCTGCAGATCTGCAATTTCCAGTCATGCAATGCCTGCTCGCCAAACATTTTGAGCGGGTCCCAGCATGTCCTGGCAAGCGTGATGCCAAGATAGCTCATGTGGTCCATGGACGTGCCAAGGACATCATTGCGTGCGGAGAATGTGGACTCATGGTATTTGGACATGGCGTCGCAGATGCCGGCACGAAAATACTCGGCCGGCGCGGTCATGACAAGCGACAGGTCGATGATCGTGCAAGCAGGCGGGGCATTGTAGAAGCGGAACGAGTCAAAGGCGCCGGTGCTCGTATACAGAACAGAAAGCGCTGTAATCGGGGCACAGTTGGAAACGAGTGTCGGGATGGAAATGATCGGAAGCCCCTTGAGATCTGCAGTCAGCTTGGCTGTATCTATGGCTTTGCCACCGCCCATCCCGACGATGAAGTCAACGGGCGGCAACTCTTTGGCCAGCATCTTTGCGTTTTCAAGTGTGCAGTCTTTTCCATACCAGTAAGTAGAGTATTCAAACGGCAGCCGCTGCAGGATGCGCGTAAGCTTTGGCATTCCGACAGCCATGGCCTGTTTTCCGCCGATGACGGCGAAGCGTTTGCCAAGGTTTGCGGCGGCTTTCGGAAATTCCGAAAGCGCGTCTGGACCGATGCAGAAAGCCGGCAGCTTTACAAGGTTGGTCAAATACATGGCAGGCCTCACAGCAGCTTTGGCAGACGGGAGAGCCTCTCTATGGATTCAAGCAGGGTCTCTTCGCTGCGGGCAAAGTGGAGACGGATCAGATGGTTGATGGGCTCACGGAAGAAACTGGAACCAGGTACGGCGGCTACACCGATGTTTCGGATCATCCACTCGCAGAATGCCATGTCGCTTTCGTTGTGGAACCGCATGCCGGGTTTCTGGAATTCGCTGATGTCGACCATGACAAAGTAGGAACCCTGTGGAACCGTATGAACAAGACCAATTTCATCCAGTCCGGCGAGGAAGGTGTTCCGCTTCCTGGTGTACATCTCTTTGAGATCCTGGTAGTAGCTGTCCGGCATTTCAAGGCCGACAACAGCAGCCTCCTGGAGGGGAGCGGCCGCACCTACGGTCAGGAAATCATGCACTTTCTTGGCACCTTCAATGACATCCTCGGGTCCGATGAGGTACCCAAGACGCCAGCCGGTAATGGAGTAGGTCTTGGAGAGTGAGGAGCAGCAGATGACCCGGTCACGTATTTCAGGAAGCGCACCGGCATAGACGTGGGTGTATGGATCAAATACGATATGCTCGTAAACCTCATCCGTGATGAGATAAGCATCATATTTATTGCACAGCTGCCCGATTTCAAGGAGCTCTTCTCTGGTAAAGACCTTCCCGCTGGGGTTGCTGGGGTTGCAGACGATAATCGCCTTGGGGTGCTGGCGGAAAGCCTCCTCAAGGACATTGGCGTCATAGTCGAACGTCGGCGGGTTAAGAGGCACAAAGATGGGATCTGCACCGGAGAGGATTGCGTCCGCACCGTAATTCTCATAGAAAGGTGAGAAGACGATGACCTTGTCACCGGGGTTGCAGACGGTCATCATGGCACTCATCATGGCTTCAGTACCGCCACACGTAACGACGATTTCCGTATTCGGATTGATGGTCCGTCCATAGGCTTTGCCCTGCTTCCGGGCCAGGGCAGCGCGGAAGTTCTCGGCACCGAAGGTGACGGAATACTGATGAGGTCCCTCATCTGCGACAGCCTTGAGGCGATCCGTGATTGCCTTTGGCGGCGGAAAGTCCGGAAAGCCCTGAGACAGGTTGATGGCGCCGACTTCATCGCTGATACGTGTCATGCGGCGGATGACGGAATCAGTAAAGGTAGAAACTCTGTGGGATAACTGAGGCATGTCTTATCCTTCTTTCTATGTCTATTGCCCGGATAAAGGCAGATAATAATGGGATGATAATGGACGCAGCCCACGCTCTCTGTATGGCGGAAAGCTGCAGCAATAGAAGTACGTGTCGTGTATCCAGAGGGATGTCAGAGACACGGAACTTTAGAATAAATAAGAAGATATTCGGTACACAAACGACGCTATTCTATCACAAGCATGATATGCCTGCAAGATTCAAAGGGTGGTTTTTGAATAATTTGTTAATGAAAACCGTATTTTTATACATTCATGGCCTTGACGAAGGGGGGACACTGCGGTACAATCTCATTTGCTGGCAAAAGCCGGCAGGAATTGAGAATCAGAAAGAGGTATTATAATGAAAAAGTGGATAGCGCTTGCTCTGGCACTGGTTATGATGATGGGCATTTCTGCTGCTATGGCAGACCGTCTGGCTGAGATTGCCGAGCGCGGCAAGGTTACGGTTGCAACGAGCCCTGACTGGCCGCCGTATGAGTATATTGATGATGCCGGCAATACTGTTGGCACCGACGTGCTGATGATGCAGTACATCGCTGAGCAGCTCGGCGTTGAGCTTGAGATCCAGCCCATGGCTTTTGATGCCTGTCTGGCAGCTGTCGGCAAGGGCTCTGTGGATCTTTGCATTGCTGGCCTGACCTATGATGAGGAGCGTCTCAATGCGATGGAACTGACCGGCATTTACTGGAATGAAGGCGATCAGGGCCTGCTGGTCCGCAAGGGCGAGGGTGCAACCTACAATGCGCCTGAAGCATTTGCCGGCAAGCATGTTGGTGCTCAGAACGGCACCAATCAGCAGATCATGGTCGAGGAGCAGCTCAAGGATGCAACGTTGGAGCTGGTCACCAAGATTCCGGATGGCGTAAACATGGTTAAGAATGGACGCCTGGATGCGCTTGCTGTTCCGAAGACGGTTTATGACAGCATTCTCGCCGAGAATGACGACCTTGAGATCGCTGAGTTTGCGTTTGATTTCGAAGGCGGCAACTATATCGCCTCCGTCAAGGGTGACGAAGCATTCACGGCAAAGATCCAGGAGATCATTGATCAGATCAATGCTGAGGGACTCTATCAGCAGTGGGTTGATCAGATCCAGATCGGCAAGTAATATGATTCAGGAGGCTGTTGCGGAGTTCCGCAGCAGCCTCTTTTGTGTATTCCGGTAAAATGGAATGTACGCCTGGATATTGATAGCGTAGCGGGGGTCTCACGCCTTCGCCTTTTTATTTCGTAAAAATCGAAAGAACACTTGAATCCGTCAACATGATGCAATATAATTCAATTAAGTAAAAACGATATGACATGTGACATGGATGTTTCATATGCGAGTACGTGACAGATTGAGTACTCAAAGGGTTGCTCATGCGTGTTTCGGCGGGAATGAAGATGGCATGAAACAGGCTTTGAGACACCGAGTCTCAGGACTATGAACATACGTGTCAGATGGTAGAATGGAGAACAGGCATGCACATGCGCACCAAGAAATGGGCAAAACCGGAGCTTTCGGCTTGTCCATACTACGCGGACGAACCTGTGTCGTATAAAGGCATATGGCGGACGAAATTTCCAGTGGATCAGCCGCTGTATGTGGAACTGGGATGCGGAAAAGGCGTATCGACTGCGCAGATGGTGCATGATCAGCAGGACCGGAACTTTATTGCGGTGGATATCACGTCAAATGTTCTGGGTGACGCGAGACGGAATGTTGAACGTCTGTATGACGGGGCACCAGTCCGGAACGTCATCCTTTCACGCTTCGATATTTCCCGCTTTGATGAATACTTTGGACCTGGTGACCGCATTGAACGGATTTACATCAATTTCTGCAATCCGTGGACGAAACGGCCGAAATACGCGAAACGGCGGCTGACGCATACCAGACAGTTGATGCAGTACCGGCATGCACTGGCGCCGGCGGGGGAGATCTGGTTTAAGACGGATGATGATACGCTCTTTGATGAATCTCTTCCGTGCTTTGAGGAAAGCGGGTTTGAGACTGTTACACTGATTCGCGATCTTGCAGTGTCGGACTTTACGCCGAATTACATCAGTGAGCATGAACAGATGTACCGGGATCTGGGGGTGCCGATCAAGTTTCTCATTGCACGCATGCATCCCCTTGATGCAGCCGGGCAGGCAAGGCACGATGCCGTGATAGAGGAAGTATCCAGGCGTGAGAAGAATGAGCGCCGCCGCAGGGCGGAGCGGAGCTAAAATCTGCATGCCCGGTTGAATGCAGACGTTTGGACAGTGAGATTGGTGCCTGTTGAAAATGCCTCATTCTGATTGATGGAGGACAGACAGTGTTCGGGATCATCTACAACCCTGTATCCGGGGGCGGAAAAGGAAATGACCTGGCCAATAATGCAGCATCCGTCCTCATGGACCGGAAACTTGAGTGCCGGCTATATGCATCTATAGGTGTGGGCGATCCGGCTGTGCAGGCAAAACTGGCGCTTAAGGATGGATGCAGTGCGCTGGTCTGTCTGGGTGGTGATGGAACGCTCAGCGAGGTTGTTGGAGTGGCGGTTGATGGAAAGGTTCCGTTGTATATTGGGCCGTCCGGCACCGGCAATGACTTTGCCAGGGTTTTAAGGCTTAACAAAGACACGATAGCAGCGCTACAGAGGCAGCTTGACGGGCAGCCAGTAATGGTTGATTGCGGACGGATTAACGGGAAGAGCTTTATCAATATTTCCGGAACCGGATTTGATGTTGCCGTG
>JAFSZW010000114.1 GCA_017458865.1 Clostridia bacterium | reverse complement strand
CATGAGCGACCGGCTGGAGGCGCTGGTGGATGAGGTCAACCGTCTGACCAAAACCGTTGCGGATTATCGCAGCCAGCTGACAGCCAACCCGCCGGAGAGCCAGGAGCAGACCCGTGAGCTCATCCAGACGATCGAGAAGCTGATCTCAAAGATTGCCCGCTACGAATCCGAGATTGCCAAGCTGCGCAAGGACTCCGAGTCCCGTGACCGCCAGCAGCGCGAGGTGCGTGTCCGTGCGGCCAAGGCGCGTGCGGAGTTTGACCGCATCAAGGCCGTCTATGACGAGGAGTACAAGGAAGCGTCCAAGCAGCTTGAGGTGCTCAAGGCAAAGGTGGCGGCGAAGGCGGTCGGCATCAACAAGGAGCTGATGGAGCGCTATACGGTGATCAAGCGGCATTCCTCCCCGCCAATCACCAAGATTCGCGATGGCCGCTGCGGCGGCTGCAACATGCAGCTTCCTGCCGCAGATATGAACAAAATCCGCACTGGCAACGCCTTTGTCGAGTGCGAAAATTGCGGCCGCATTATTCTGGTTCAGTAATCTCAGGCAGGCACCATCGGGTGTCTGCCTTTATTGGTATTGCTTAAGCGGCGATGCATCATTTGCCAGTCCTGCCGGGGATTGACGGCAGTCGGGATTTGCTGTAGAATAGCGCGCAGTGAGGTTACCGGACGGTTGCGCACGTTGTGTGAGGAAAGTCCGAGCTCCATAGGGCAGGGTGCCGGGTAACACCCGGCGGAGGCGACTCCAGGGAAAGTGCAACAGAGATATACCGCATGCTTTGCATGTAAGGGTGGAAAGGCGAGGTAAGAGCTCACCCTGAATCAGGCGACTGAATTCAGCTGTAAACCCCATCCGGAGCAAGAAACGAAAGAACGCTTGAGGCGGCCCGTCAAGTTCTCAGGATTTCGCTAGAGCCCGCTGGCAACAGCGGGACCAGATAGATAACCGTCGATTACAGAACTCGGCTTACAGGTTTCACTCACGATTGTGGCGGCTTTGCCGCCATTTTCTCTTTTCACGGGGCTTTGCCCGGCCAATCTGCACTTGACTGATGATGCAGAAGGAGTGTTCAATGTCAGACTCAGACACCTACAAAACGGTCCTCAGAGAGGGAAGCAGCGAATTCATCATTAACAAGTCGCGGTTTATCGGGTATGGATGCCCATGCGATAAGGAAGAGGATGCGCTCAGTTCCATCCGCAGCATTCAGCAGCGCCACCGGGATGCAACCCACAACTGTTATGCCTATATTATTGGTAAGAACAGCGGAATCATGCGCTACAGTGATGATGGGGAACCCGGCGGAACGGCGGGTATGCCCATTCTGGATGTCATCAGGAAGCGGCAGGTGGTGAACTGCGCGGTTGTCGTGACGCGCTACTTTGGCGGGGTGCTCCTCGGTGCAGGCGGCCTGGTCAGGGCATACACGCAGGGCTCCAAGGCAGCCCTTGATGCCGCCGGTGTAATCGTCATGACCTATTCGGACCGCTATATGGTCGAGGTGGATTATTCCACATGGCAGCGCCTTGCGCATTACCTGAAAACGGCACCGGTGCTGGTTGAGGATACAGCCTTTGAAACCAGTGTGGTCTGTACAATGCTCCTGCGTTCAGCGGACGCTGATGCAGTGCTTGCTGAGATCACGAAGCTCTCTGAGGGCAGAGCTGAATATCTGTACGAAAGCTCCCTGTATTATCCATGGCCGGACAACGAACCGCCGGCGGATACCTGATAAAACAAGAGCCGCGGTATCGCGGCTTTGTTTGAACGGATTCGGTATCAGATCCTTCTGACAGGTTTTAAGTCATGCGCGGCATGTCAGCCGTGTGCCGGGACCTTCCTCAGAAAGGCACGATCCCGCCTCTGGCCGGTGATTCCGGACGTGAGCGACTGCAATCTGATGTGCCTGGACTGCTGCATGCCAGATTAATGGCGGCGATCTTTGAGGACACCGCTCTGATGTCTCAGAACCTTCTGCTCGTACATGTTCCGGTCTATTTCCTCAAGGAAGGAATCCTGAGTAGAGGTGCCCGGTGTGTAAATGCCGTGTCCCATCGAGAGGGAGAGCATATAAGCTCTTCCTGCGGTTTCATTGAATGTCTGCAGGGCATTTGTGATTTTCGTTTCGATTGCTTTAATATCCTCCGGATTGACGGACTTGATCAGCAGGACGAACTCATCGCCGGCATATCTAATGGCGGCTGCACTGTCAGGGAT
>JAFSZW010000113.1 GCA_017458865.1 Clostridia bacterium | reverse complement strand
TATGGAAGCGATTTCTATTATAATGGATTGCCCTATAACAATGCGCTCATTGATGCAGTCAACGATATGATCGATGAAACGGATACCACCGGAAATGCATTCTGGCATGGACTGACGCAGAATGGGAACAGCTATCTGATCATGACCAGAACGATCCGGGAAGCGAAAAACCTGAGTCTTCGGCCGCTTGGGCATATTGTGGTTGTCGTCGATAGTCGGTCCATGATCCGGAGCATCAGCTCTGAGATTCAGCAGGAAGCAGATGAAACGGCGTTCTGGCTGGATGATCAGTGCCTGTATCGGGGAGCATTGTGTCCGGACGATCCTGAGGGAAATGATCTGATGCAGGAAACCTGGCAGGTTATCAGGCGCGAGGGCAGGAACTATTTCGTGACCTATGTCCCATTCCTGCAGGACCGGATTCGCGTGATCAAATACATCGAATATGAGAAAGTCTACGGGCCGCTCTGGAGATCTGCCAAAGTCATCTTTTCCGTGATGATCGCGGCGTTTATCCTTTCTGCGCTGATCAGTATGAAGCTGATCAATGTCGTTTTCAAGCGGCTGGATAAACTGACCGAGGCTGTGAAAACTGCAGAGGCAGGCAACTACCGGGTCCAGGTGGACAGCGGTCTGCTCAGGGTGAACGATGAAGCGGGCGTCCTGGCCAGGCATTTCCAGAGCCTGATGGAGCAGATTGATGACCTGATCAACCAGAAACTGAGGCGGCAACTGTCCGAAGTCCAGGCACAGAACCAGATGCTCCAGGCTCAGATACGGCCACATTTCCTTTACAATACGCTGGAAACGGTCCACGCAATGGCTGTGCGGAGCGGAAACGATAAAATTGCCCGTATCGTCATAAGCCTGTCCCGGCTTGTGCGTGCTTCTTACCGGGGAGACGCGCTTGTTCCGCTTCAGGAGGAGATCGGGTTCGTGCAGGAGTACCTGACGATATACAGGATTCGCTTTGGCGACAGGCTGACCGCGCGGATCACGTATGACGCTGAGGATAATACGATCTTTCTGCCGCGCATGACGCTCCAGCCCATGATCGAAAACTCCGTTCAGTATGGCATTATGAAGAAGACGGAAAACGGCCTGATCAGCCTGGGCGTATACCGGCGCGGCAACAGGATTGTGATCAGCCTCTTTGACAATGGCACCGGATTTCAGAAAGAGCAGATCGAGTATTACGAACATCTGAGCATAGACAATGTAACGGATGTGCATGGCCTTGCCAATGTTCTGCTGCGGCTCAGATTTGCGTTCGGGGAGAGTGCGCAGGTGCATATTCACAGCCGTCCGGGGAAGTGGAGCAATATCTGCATCTCATTCATTGAAAACACAGGAAAGGATGAACGGCATGTACCGAGTCTTACTGGTGGATGACGAGCCGATGATTCTGGAGCATACCAGGAATCTGCTTGACTGGAAATCACTGGGATGCACAATCGTCGGGGAGGCGCATAACGGCGAGGAGGGCCTGACCCTGCTCCGCTCTCTGCATCCGGACATCGTGATTACAGATGTCGTGATGCCTGGACTCACAGGCCTCGAGATGATGGATAGAGCATCCGACTTGACGGATATCAACTATATCTTCCTTTCAGGATATCAGGAATTTGATTACGTGCGTCATGCCCTGCGGTCCGGTGCCTCTGACTATCTGCTGAAACCGGTCGAAGCTGCCGACCTAAAGGGCACCCTCTTAAAGATGATGCGGCGCGGGGTCTCAGCAGAGGAGGATTATACGGCACGATACGGGGAGATTGTGGCAAAAGTCCTGTGCATGATTGACGAACACTATTCTGATCCGGATTTTTCGCTGGGCAGCATCTGTGAGAATGAGCTGTTCATGAATGAAACCTATGTGGGGAGACTGTTCCAGAAAAGAACGGGCAAAAAGTTCACCGCATGGATGACGGAGAAAAGAGTCGCTGAGGCAAAGAAACTGCTGATGGCAAACCAGGATGCATCGGTCATTGACATCGCCGAACGGGTCGGATTCAGCACCTCAAAGTACTTTGTTGAAATCTTCAAGAAGACTGAAGGAATCTCTCCATCCCAGTATCGTCATTTGCAGATGAAATAAAGTCGTTTTTTTGGAATCTCAGGTTGGAATTGTGCCCTTTTGCAAATAACAGCATCCTGTTACAATACAGGCAACACGAGCGAGATGGCTCGAAAAACAATTTCAACAGGAGGATTTCTTATGAAAAAACTGCTTGCCATATTCATGGCTGTCATGATGCTGCTTGTATGCGCCTGTGCGCTGGCAGATGACCCTGTGCGTGTTGCCTGGTGGGGCTCTGAAAGCAGCAATAAAGTCTACCTGACCTTCTCCGACATGTTCACCGAGGCGACCGGCATTGAGTACGAGGCTGAATACCTGTCCTGGGGCGACTACTGGACAAAGATCAACACTCTGGCCGCGGCCAACGACATGCCCGACATGGTCCGCATGGACTACGCCTACATCAAGAACTATGTAGATAAGGGATTGCTGCTTGATCTGACGCCGCTCGTAGCTGAGGGCAAGATCGATCTGAGCGACGTGCCTGACAGTGCCATCAGCGGCGGACGCTTTGGCGACGGTCTGTATGGAATCAACGCCGGATCCAACGGCCTGGTGCTGGCCATCAATGCGAAACTGGTCGCAGATGCCGGTATGGAAGTGCCGACCAATGAGATGACCTGGGCTGAATTCGTTGACTGGACCATCCAGTTCCATGAGAAAACCGGACTTCTCGGCACCGACCTGTTCAACCTTAAGGACTTCAACGTCTATCGTATCTTTGCACGGCAGCATGGCGAGGAGCTCTACAATGAGGCTCAGGACGCTGTTGGCTATTCTCTTGAAACCCTGACCGCTTATTTCACCGACCTCAAGAAGATGCATGATGCCGGCGCGATTCAGAATGTGGCTGATGTGACTGTGGATATCGGCAAGGAAAACTATCCTTTCGCCAAGGCAGAGTCTGCTACCACCATGACCGTTACCGACAGCTATACCACCTATGCAAAGCTGCTGTATGATCAGTGCGGTCTGCTTGAACTGCGCATCATGCCCGGTTCTGCTGAAAGCAAGGCTATGTTCGTCAAACCGTCCCAGTTCCTGAGCATTTCCGCCAATGCTGAGCAGGCAGACAAAGCCGCAGCTTACATCAACTACTGGACCAATGGTGAGGATGCCAACCTCTTCATCAACGGTACCCGCGGCATTCCGATCTCGGCCAAGATTTCCTCTCTGGTCGCATCCAATCTGGATGAAATCTCCGCCCTTGCGTTTGACTACATGCAGGTGATGGCAGATTACTCATCCGATCTGTACGCGCCCGATCCTGTTGCACACACTGAAATCAGCGATGAATTCGTAAGCCAGATGACCAGTGTGCTGTTTGGCAATGCAACACCTGAGGAAGCAGCCCAGAAGCTGATTGACTTCTCCAATAAGGCACTGAACAACTGATTCGTCATACTGCAGGAGCCAGCGAGGGTTTGTCTTCGCTGGCTCCTGTTTGTTCAAAGGCAGGAGGGTATTGTATGACAACGACTGTCAGACGAAGGCCTGTATCACAGGCAGCACGGATACGGAGGAGAAACACCAATCTGGCCGGATATGCATTTGTACTGCCATGGCTGATTGGCATCATCGTATTTACCTCAATCCCGATGTTCTATTCGCTGTATCTGTCCTTCACAAAATACGACGCGCTCGGCGCTCCTCAATGGATCGGCGTGAACAATTATATAAACATGGTTCAAGATGAGACATTCTGGAAATCGCTGGGTGTAACTTTCAAATATGTGTTTCTGCTGGTTCCGTTGCGCCTTGCCTCAGCACTGGCAGTCGCACTTGTTCTCACCACAAATCATAAAGGCATATCCCTGTACCGCACGGTTTATTATGTGCCTTCGTTGCTGGGCGGCTCGGTCGCTATTGCCATCATCTGGGCGAGAATATTCGGTTCAAACGGTGCGTTCAACGGTATCATCACAGTTCTCACTGGCCAACTGTTTTCGTACAATTGGGTCGGCGAAATCTCTACGGCTCTGTATTCATTGATTCTCCTGGGTTGCTGGCACTTTGGCTCATCCATGCTGATTTTCGTGTCCGGCATCAAGCAGATTCCCGCTTCCTATTATGAGGCAGCACTGCTGGACGGCGCCAATTCCTGGCAGAAGTTCAGATACATCACCATGCCCGCATTGTCACCGGTGATCTTCTTCAACCTGGTTCAGGGCATCATCAATGCGTTCAAGGCGTTTTCAGAGGCGCTGATCATTACAGACGGTGGTCCGCTGAACAGCACCATGCTCTTTGCACTCTATATATACAAACAGGGTTTCTCTTACTTTAAGATGGGTTATGCATGTGCCATGAGCTGGGTGCTGCTGGTGATTATCGCCATCTTCTCCATCTTTGTTTTCAAGAGCTCGGACAGCTGGGTTCATTATGAATCGTAAGGGAGGCGGATGATATGCAGATGACATCAGGCGTCAATCGTATAACGCCCGGAAAGGCGTTCCGTTCCATTCGTTTCCATTGCCTTGCCCTGCTTTTCGGCATCGTAATGCTCTATCCCCTGCTGTGGATGTTCGCCAGTTCGCTCAAACCCAATGAAGAGGTATTTACCACCGTCACCTCCCTGATCCCCTCCAAGGTCATGTGGGAAAATTACAAAATCGGCTGGGAATCCTCCGGGCGGTATACGTACGGCACCTATTTTGGCAATTCGCTGATCATCGCCGTTTTCTCCACCATCGGCGGTGTCGTTTCCTCCTCTCTGGTGGCGTTCGGGTTTGCCCGCGTCCCTTTCAAGGGCTCCAAGGTTTTCTTTGCCGTCATGATGGCCACCATGCTGCTGCCCCAGCAGGTGCTTTTGATCCCCCAATACATCATGTTCAAGCAGTTCGGCTGGATCAACACGTTCCTTCCGATCATCGTGCCTCAGTTCTGCGGCGTGCCGTTTTTCATTTTCCTGAACATGCAGTTCATGCGCGGCGTGCCCAGAGAATTGGATGAGGCGGCGGAAATCGACGGCTGCGGATGGTTCAACAAATATTTCAGGATCATGCTGCCGCTCTCCATTCCTTCGCTGATCACCTCCGCCGTTTTCGCGTTCTACTGGTCGTGGCAGGAGTTCCTGGGGCCGCTCATTTACATCAGCAAACCCAGGCTTTATCCCGCTTCCATTGCTCTCAAAATGTTTTCCGATCCCGCCACGCAAACCAACTGGTCCGGCCTGTTTGCCATGACGACGCTTTCCATCGTTCCCGTTTTGCTGGTATTCCTTTTCCTGCAAAAATATCTGGTGGAAGGCGTCGCAACGACCGGCCTGAAGGGATAAAACATGATAATCAGGGAGGACTGATTCTCCCTGATTATTTTTGTGCGCCTGCAGCCCGTAGGGACAGAAAAAAAGCTAAATAAAATATGCCGTTTTATGGGTTCTTTTCCCGCTACCGGGCGGATTCGGGTCTCTCTCCCTTAAACGTGCGCCGCCGGGCGCACATAAACAATTCGCAATTCCCTATTCTTATGTGTCCATGGAAACAGTGGATTTTGCTGATGAGTGGATGCAAAGCCAGCGCAAGCGGCAGGAAAAAGAACTGCGCCAAGCGCAGAAAAGCCTGGCCCAGG
>JAFSZW010000112.1 GCA_017458865.1 Clostridia bacterium | reverse complement strand
TTGAGGGCGTCTATTTTGTCAACGCCCGAAAACCAAGTGTCATCCCCGGCATGCTGTTTTCCGCCCTCTCTATCGCCCTTGGACTGTTTTATCTGTTCAAAGCGCTGCTCACACCGCACGACAGGACGCGAGCGACTGCCGTTGAATTCTATCCGCCTGCCGGCATCTCGAGTGCAGAGGCCGGATACATTCTGAGCGGAAATGTGACAGATACCATCATGCTCTCCCTTATCCCGTACTGGGCTGGCAAGGGCTATCTGACCGTTGAGGAAAGTGAAGGCGAAAAGATCTTCCTCACACTGACCAAAGTAACGGATTTGCCCGCCTCCGCACCGGAATACGAACGGACTCTGTTCAACGCGATGTTTAAGCCGAGCGTTCGCGATACCTTTGTCTGCGAAACCGATTCCGGCTACAGTTTTGTCACGCAGCTCGACAAGGCAAAAAATCAGCTTGCCGGCCTTTTCAAAGGCGAGCGAGCGCTTTTGCAGAATGTCAGAACGGCAAAGATTGCCGTCATTGCTGTAAACCTCGCTTACTTCCTTCTGCTGACCTTCTGCGGCGCCATCTCACTGGTTGACAATGCCACATGTGGACTGTATTCCCTTTTCACGCTTGGCACCATCGGCAGCTGGTCTGTCCGACGCAATTGCAAGTTCCGCAGAAACGCAGGCGAGACTGTTGTCTTTGCCATCGTTTCCATCCTCCTGATTGTCATCGCCGCATTCGGCTCCTATGTTTGCGCATCTGAGGACTGTCTCTTTCCGCCTGCTGTCATCTTTGCATCCTTTGTACCGGTCGCCCTGTTCAACCTCTTCGCCGGACGCATGATTTGCCAGACCGCGTACAGCAGATCTGTAACTGAAAAGCTCGAAGGATTCCGAAACTTCATCAAGACTGCCGAACTGTCGCGCCTCAATCTGCTGATGCACGACAACCCGGTCTACTATTATGATATCGTACCCTATGCGATGGCCTTTGACCTGATGGACAGCTGGGCAGGACACTTTGAAACCTTCACCCCTGAGCAGCCGTACTGGTACTACTGCAATATGCACATCTGGGACTATCATCATATGAAAACAGCGATGTTCAGCGGTCTCAGTCGGCCCGTCTCGCATACCCGTTCCACCCATGCTGCAAGCTCCTCCTCGTCCAGCTCAAGCGGAGGCGGCGGCGGATATTCCGGTGGAGGCGGTGGCGGCGGCGGTGTCAGCCGCTGGTAATCAGCGATTTTGTCTATATCTTTGCCGTGCAGTCAAATGATGCCAAAAAAGGAAACCGGGCTTTGCCCGGTTTCCTGCGTTTCTGTGTGATTGAGGATTGATCAGAGGGAAAACAGGTCCATCTGATTCGTATCCGGAAGCTTATTGAAACAGCCCATGTCCCGCATCGTATCACAGATCGTCTGTGAGATCTTCGTGCGGCGCATGACGTCCTCAATGGAAATAAACGGTCCATCGCTGCGTGCCTCGACGATGCTCTGAGCAGCGCTTTCGCCCATACCCGGAATCGCGTTGAACGGCATCAGAATCTCCGTATCGGAGAGAAGCTGGAAACGCGTCGCATCTGATCTGTCAAGATCAATGGGCACCAGATGAATGCCGCGATAGAGCATCTCAATGACCAGTTCCATGATGATCATCAGGTCCTTGTCCTTGGCAGTGAGATCCTTGGCGTTCTCATCCATCTCCTTGTACTTTGCCTTTACCGAATCCAGAGAGCCGCCCAGTATGACGCCGTCGAAGCAGTCCGCACGCACCGTAAAATACGCACAGTAGTAGGCTGCCGGACGGTAGACCTTGAACCAGGCGATGCGAAGCGCCATGGTCACATAGGCCACTGCATGCCCTTTCGGGAACATGTATTTGATCTTCTTACAGGAACCAATGAACCAATCCGGCACATTATGGTCAATCATGGCCTGTTCCATCTCCGGCTTGAGTCCCCTGCCCTTTCGGACGGATTCCATGGTATCAAAAGACATTTTCGGCTCGACGCCGTAGTCCATGAGTGCATTCATGATGTCATCGCGGCAGCAGATGCACGAGGACAGCGGCGCAAGGCCCTCCTTGATGATGTCCTGGGTGTTGCCGATCCACACATCCGTACAGTGCGAAAGACCGGAAATACGGATCAGTTCCTCCATGGACTTTGGCTGGGTCTCCTCAAGCATCTGACGGACAAACCGGGTACCAAACTCCGGTACACCATACGTGCCGGTATTCGATCCGATCTGATCCGGTGTCACGCCGAGGGCCTCGGTGCCGGAAAAGAGCGAGATGACGCCCGGGTCTGTAAGCGGCACCGTTTTGGCGTCCATGCCCGTCAGATCCTCCAGCATGCGGATCATTGTGGGATCATCATGGCCGAGCACGTCCAGCTTGACCAGCACGTCATGCATGGAACCGAAATCGTAATGCGTCGTGATGGTCGGTGAATTGAGATCGTTTGCCGGATGCTGGATCGCAACAAACTGGCAGATTTCATACTCCTTTGGGAGTACAACCATGCCGGCAGGGTGCTGACCCGTCGTCCGCTTGACGCCCACGCAGCCGGTCGCTAGGCGGTTCATTTCCGCATCCGGCAGCGTCTTTTCCCTGTCCTCGCAGTAACGCTTGACAAAGCCATAGGCCGTCTTATCCGCAAGCGTGCCGATTGTACCGGCACGGTAACAGTATCCCTTGCCGAAGAGTTCCTCGATATAGGCATGCGCCTTTGGCTGATAAACGCCGGAGAAGTTCAGGTCAATATCAGGCACCTTGTCGCCCTTGAAACCGAGGAAGACCTCAAAAGGGATGTCAAACCCGTCCCGGACATACGGTGTCCCGCACACCGGACAGTCCTTGGGCGGCAGGTCAACGCCGACCTTGTATTTGGACTTGTCAATGTCAAACTCGGTATGCTTGCAGTTCGGACAACGATAGTGCGGCGGCAGCGCGTTGACCTCTGAAATGCCAACCAGATGCGCGACATAGGAGGAGCCGACGCTGCCACGGGAGCCGACCAGATAACCGTCTGAATTCGACTTTTTGACCAGTTTTTCTGCAATGTTGTAAAGTGTCCCGTAACCATAGCCCAGGATGGAGCGCAGCTCCTTCTCCTTTCGGGCGACGACGATCTCCGGCGGGTTTTCGCCGTAAAGCTCGAGGATCTTCTCCTCACACAGGTTGCGGATGTTGTCCGCTGCATCCGGCCAGAACGGCTGGAACGTGTCCTTGCCCTCCGGGTGCTTAGGATACAGGGAGATGTCTCCCACACGTGCTGCAATCTTTGCCGGATTCTCAATGACCACCTCGTGTGCCTTCTTGGGCCCGAGATAGGCAAACTCATCCAGCATCTCCTGCGTCGTCTTGAAATACAGCGGCGCCTGCTGATCCGCATCCTTGAATCCCTGCATGTTCTGGATGATCGCGCGGAAAATGGCGTCCTTGGGATCCATGAAATGCACATCACCCGTCGCGCAGACCGGTATGCCCAGCTCCTCGCCAAGCTTGACTATGCGCCGGTTGAAATCCCTCAGCTGCTCCTCATCCTTTGCCGTGCCTTCCCGAATCATGAAGGCATTGTTGCCAATCGGCTGGATTTCGAGGTAGTCATAAAAGCGGGCAATATGCCGGAGTTCCTTATCGTCTACACCGTCCACCACCGCACGGAATACCTCGCCAGCCTCGCATGCAGAGCCCACAATGAGGCCCTTCCGGTACTTCTGCAGGATGTGTCTCGGGGTATGTGGCCGCTTGTGGTAGTGATGCAGATGCCCCTCGGTGACAATGCGGTTCAGGTTGGTAATGCCGTCCTGCTCCGCTGCCAGGAGTGTAATGTGATACGATTCGCCAATGGCACCGGTGTCAATGGCTTTGTTGATCTCATCCAGATGATAGATCTCCTTCGTCTCGCACTCGGCCAGCATGATGTTGAGACAGAGCGCTGTCGCGTGCGCATCATGCACGGCACGGTGTGCATTCTTGAGCGATACACCCAACTGCTTGCACACAGCACCCAGCTTGTGGCTGCGCATTTCCGGATACAGGCGTCTGGCAAATTCCAGGGTATCTATGACCGGCATTGAGATTTCAATGCCCAGTCTGCGGCACTCCTCTGTCAGGAACGCGTAGTCAAACTTCGCGTTATGCGCCGCAAAGGCAGCATTCCCGATGAATTCCAGCAGTTTCGGAATCTCCTTTTCCGCCGGTTCTGCATCTCTGACCATAACATCTGTGATGCCTGTCAGGTTTGATACCTCCGGCGGAATCGGGACGCCCGGATTGACGAACCGGGAGAGTTCCTCAATGATCTGGCCGTTCCGGATACGGATTGCGCCGATTTCCATGATGCGGCAGGTCTTCGGGTTGAGGCCGGTCGTCTCAAAGTCAACGACGACGATATCATCTGAGAGTTTGCGCTCATCTCCCCGTTTCACGATATCCCTGACATCCGTCAGATATCCCTCCATGCCGGGGATGAGTTTGATCTTGTTCTTCTTCGCCGCACTGAATGCATCCGGGAATGCCTGAACCACACCATGGTCCGTGATGGCAATCGCAGGATGTCCCCACTTCGCCGCCCTGGCAATCAGGTCCGCCGGGGACGCGATGCCGTCCATCTCGGACATATTGGTATGCAGATGGAGTTCAATGCGCTTCTCCTCGCACTCGTCAAGGCGCTGCGGGGCCTCGCGCGGACTGATGTCATTGACCATGAGCACCAGTGCATGATCAAAGTTGTCCATCTTGAGATCGCCGCGCACGATGACCCACTTGCCAGGCTTGATCTCATCCAGCACGCTGTTGACTGCCTTGATTTCCTCAGGCGTCGGCGGGGGCAGCGGCTCATCTGAGTTCCGTCCGCGCCGCTGGCTGTTCTTGTGATAGTGCAGGAACGCCTTGCACTTTGCAGAGCTGGTGTAGTCCGTCATGCAGAACGTGAGCAGAACCATCTCGCCGCCGCGCAGTTCCTTGTGTTCGACAGAGATGATCTCACCGGCCACAACGATCTTGTTGCCCTCCTCGGTCAGTTCCGTCATGTCGATGGGATTGCTCTGAATCGGCCGGCCAAGAATGGTATTCGGTTTCTGCGTCTCCTTCTGCTGCGCAGTCTGAATCTTCTGCTCAGCGATCATCTGACTCAGCGCTTCCTCTTCCTCGCGCCGCCGCTGCTCGCGGATTTCCTGAATCTGCTCCTCGCGCAGCTTGACGGCCTGGCAGTTTACATGAATCTGACAGCCGAAAACGTTCTGAACCAGATTGACAATGTACGTATCCACCCGCTGACTGATGATATAGCTCGGCGCCATATCATTCTCAAAGAGCAGCATCAGGTTATCCCCGTTGATCTCAAACCGCGCATCAGTGAAGAACGGAATGCAGGACTGATAATGCCGCTTGATGCAGCGAATGATGAAATCCTTGTATTTTTCGGGATTGGCCAGGAAATCACTGCCAAGCGCGGGAGAACGGATAAACAGGGAAACAGTGATCGGGTCAAAACGCCGGCGCATGGCACTGCGGACCGCGCGGAACGGCTTTTCCTCAATCAGCATGTCTGAATTGAAGTAGATGCCGATGGCAGAGCCGTTCATATTGGTTTCCACCCGGTCAAGCGACAGGTGACCACTCAGCTCCGGCGTCGCCTCTTCAATAATCTGTTCCCACGAAATCATGCCTGTCCTCCAGCATCCTCAACCATCCGGCGGATCTCCTCGACCAGCAGGGCACCGAGGTCACCGGTCACCTTCCGGGGTGCCTGTCCCTTCTTAATGAGGAGACCTGCACCGTTTCCGCCGCCGCAGATGCCGATATCCGCCTCTCTGGCCTCGCCCGGTCCATTGACCACGCAGCCCATGACAGCCACCTTGATCGGCATCCTGACGTCCGCCAGAGCAGCCTGGACCTGCGACATGATGCCGCCCACGTCAATACATGTGCGTCCGCAGGTTGGACAGCTGACAAACTCCGCCGCATCCCGCCGTAGACCGATGTCCCTCAGGATTTCGATGCCTGCCGGCGGCTCGAGTGCCGGGTCGCCCGTCAGACTTACACGAATGGTATCGCCGATGCCCTCAAGGAGCAGCGTACCAATGCCAATTGCGCTCTTGATCTTCCCCTGTTCCGGCAGACCGGCCTCCGTAACACCCACATGCAATGGATAATCACACCGCTCATGGGCAATGCGGTACGCCTCAACCGTATCCCGGACATTGCTCGCCTTCATGGAAAGAACCATGTCATAAAAACCGCATTTCTCCAGCATTTCCGCATGCCGCAGCGCACTTTCCACCATGCCCGCCGGCGTAGGTCCGCCATACCGATTCAGAATGTCCGCCTCAACGGAGCCGGAATTGACGCCAATCCGCACCGGAATATGATGCATTTTGACACAGTCCGCCAGGCGGCGGACTTTTTCCTCGCCGCCGATATTGCCGGGATTGATCCGAAGTTTCTGGATGCCGTTCTCAACAGCCGCTATCGCCAGTGTATGGTCAAAATGGATATCAGCCACAAGTGGCACCGGACTGTTCAGCGCCAGTGTCCGCACCGCGTCCGCACAGGCCTTATTGTAGACAGACACGCGGACGATGTCCGCACCGGCAACTGCCAGTGCACGGATCTGGGAGAGTGTTGCCTCAACATCCGCTGTATCCGTATTGGTCATGGACTGGACACTGACTGGCGCGCCTCCGCCAATCGGTACATTTCCAACCATTACCTGTCTTGTCTCTTTCATCGAAATCCCCTTTCTTCACTGTTTCCTCTTAAACCGGCCTTGCCTGCCCGGACACCGGCCCAGGCAGGTTCACAGTGCTCCGGCCGTCTACTTGAGCAGACTGCCGGTCATAATCTGCAGGATGTCCTTGTATGTAAGGATAAGCATGAGGCCGATGAGCAGCGCATAACCGGCCATGGTGATGCGTCCCTCAATTTCCGTGCTGATGGGCTTTCTGCGGACAGCTTCAACCAGCAGGAAGAGCAGGCGTGAGCCGTCCAGGCCAGGAATGGGCAGCAGGTTCATGATGCCCAGGTTGACGCTGATAATCGCCAGCAGATCAAAGATGATATCAATGCCGCCATCCCTGGTAATTTCCGAAATCGCATAAACCGTACCGACCGGACCGGTCACCTCATCCACGCCCTGTCCCCTTGTAATCAGCGCCTTGAGTGTTTTCACAATCAGCGTGGCTGACTCGGCATTGTACCGGACAGAAAACGGGAGGCTGTACAGAAGAGACACACGCTGCCGCTCCTGATCAAATGTGAAACCGACACGCCAGCGGCCTGCCGCCTCGTCATAAAACGGCGAGATGGCGATCTCCTTCGTTTCCTGTCCGCGCTCAACCGTCAGGGTAACCGTCTGCCCTTCGCAGGCAGAAATCGCAGCCGAAATATCCACCGGAGAGGCAACCGCGGTCCCATTGACCTCGATGATTGTATCCCCGGCAAGCAGGCCCGCCTCTGCCGCGTTGGGCTCCGTGATCGCCACGCGCGAGACTGCACCGTTCAGGCCTATGACACTCAGGTAGATCACAATGGCGAAAAAGGCCGCAATGAAGTTCATGAGAGGGCCTGCAAAAATGGTCACTGCACGTTTCCACAGTGCCTGGTTATTGAAGGCGCGGGGATCCTTCCCCGTCTCCTCGTCCACAAACATGCAATAGCCGCCGACAGGAAACAGACGCAGCGAAATCTTCGTATTCCGCTTTGTCGTACGCTGCAGAATCAGCGGACCCATGCCTATGGCATATTCAACAACTTCAATGCCGCAAAGCCTGGCTGCCCAGAAATGTCCACCCTCGTGAACAATGACCAGCACATCCAGCAGCAGTAATGCCAGGATGATATACATGAAATGCCTCCGAATAAAAAGGCAGGTGTTTAATACCTGCCCGTAGATAACAGTTGTTCCGCGATTTCGCGCGCCGCGCGGTCCGCTTCAAAGATGGCATCCAGATCCGGATGCATCTGAGGCGTCATGCGGTTCATCGTCTCCTCAACCAGCGCAGCAATTCCGCCAAACCGAATCCGGTCATCAAGGAACGCGGCTACCGCCACCTCATTGGCGCCGTTCAGCACAGTTGTCATTGTGCCGCCGGTTTTGAGCGCATCATAGCCAAGCCGCAGGCCGGGGAACTTGTCAAAGTCCGGCGTCTCAAACGTCAGATCTGCCAGCTTTGCGAAATCCAGCCGGACACCGCCTGTTGTCAGCCGCTCCGGGTATGCCATGGCATACAGGATCGGAATGCGCATATCCGGTGTGCCCAGCTGCGCCATGACGGCACCGTCCGCATACTCAACCATCGAATGGATGACCGACTGCGGATGCACCAGCACGTCAATCTTCTCCGGCGGCATGTCAAACAGCCACCTGGCTTCAATGACCTCCAGGGCTTTATTGATCATTGTCGCCGAATCAATCGTGATCTTCCGGCCCATATTCCAGTTCGGATGCCTGAGTGCCTGTTCCTTTGTCGCAACAGCCATGGATTCCTTCGTCGCAGTGCGGAATGGTCCGCCGCTCGCCGTCAGGATCAGGCGAACCGGCATATTGGGACCTGCACCCTGCAGGCACTGGAAGACAGCGCTGTGCTCACTGTCAACGGGCAACAGCGGCTGCCCGGCCCTGGCGGCTGCAGCAGTCACCAGTTCACCGCCTGCAACAAGCGGCTCCTTGTTGGCCAGCAGGACACGCTTTCCGCTTTCAAGTGCGGTCATGACCGCAGAGAGGCCCACAATGCCGACAACGCTGACCAGCACATCCTCGGCATCCGTTATCCGCGGAATCTGCGTCAGCACGTCATCGCCAAAAAACCACTCCGTTCCTTTCCGGACATCCGCCGGAATCTCTGCCGGCTCCGTACGGAGTGCCGCAATGCTGGGATGGTACCTGCGCACCTGATCAAACAGCATCTCAGAGGATGTATTGGCAACCAGCGCCTCCGCACGAAAGCGATCCGGATGCTGTGCAATCACATCAAGTGCCTGTGTACCTATGGAACCCGTGGAACCCAGGATAGCCAGTTTACGCATTTTAACCCCTTATTTCAGCACCAGTGTGTAACAGTACAGGACAATAACGGTGAACATGACGCTGTCCAGTCGGTCCATGACACCGCCATGACCAGGGAAAATCTTGCCGTAGTCCTTGATCCCCGAATACCGTTTCAGCAGCGATGCAGTCAGGTCTCCAATCTGTGCGAAAAAGCCGCCAACCAGACCGAGCACAATCGCTGCCGGAATGCCGGGCATCGCATAGCCGACCACCTTTACAAAAAACAGTCTGGTCATAACGGCAACAAATGTACTGCCAATAAAATAACAGACTGCACCCTCAACTGTCTTTTTCGGGCTGACTGTCGGACAGAGTTTGTGTTTTCCGAATGCCCGTCCGCCAAAGTATGCGGAGGCATCTCCGCCAAACGCGATGGCAAACGACATTGTAATCAATGCAACGCCAGGAACCCGTCCAAATGTCGAGTTCAGCATCATCATGATCATGGACAGCGGCATAAGGCACGTAAAGAGCGGATAAATGGACACTGCAGTATCCGGAAAATTCGGCTGTTTGCTGAAAATGCATCCGACAATGGTTATGCCCATGCAGGTGGCAATCAGCAGCAGCGGATTCCTGATATCAATCAGCCAGGCCATGAGCAGCATGAGCACAGGTCCCGCATATCCGCCCCATGGGAACGGATTGTATTTGGCTGTCCGAATCGCACGGTAACACTCAATAACGCCTACGAGAGTCAGAAAAGCCAGAACAAGCTCTGCAATCCATCCGCGCAGATACAGACAGCCAAACAGAACCGGCAGTCCGACAAAGGATGTTATGATTCGTTTCTTCATCTTTCCAAACCCTTCTCGTCAATTGGAAACACGACTGTATCAGCGTATTACGCGCCTCCAAATCGGCGGTTTCGATTGGAAAAAGCCTCAAGTGCTTCCCGATAGGCATTGCGGTCAAAGTCAGGCCAGAGCGTATCCGTAATATAAAACTCAGCATACGCACACTGCCACAGAAG
The DNA here is from genome assembly GCA_017458865.1 of Clostridia bacterium. Classification (GTDB taxonomy): domain Bacteria; phylum Bacillota; class Clostridia; order Christensenellales; family Aristaeellaceae; genus Ventricola. The sequence continues at coordinate 4,101 of JAFSZW010000112.1, read as the reverse complement.
GAAATTGCTGAGCCTCAATTCCCCGCTGGTCCGGATGATCAGGTCGACCTCCGGTTCATCATGCGTGTAAAGCTCCGCCGCAAAGGTTTCCTGCGTGATCGACTCAGGATCAAGGCTGCCATCGGCCGCACGTTTTGCAAGCACTTTTGCAGCCCGCACAATCTCCTGCTGACCGCCATAGTTGAGCGCAATGTTGAGAATCAGGCCTGTATTCGTCTGCGTGCGTTCAATCGCCTTATGCAGTGCAGCCTGCTGGCGCTCAGTGCCCCTCGGCATCCCGTCAATGTCGCCAAGGATGCGGATACAGACATTTTTCCGGTTGAGCTCCTCAAGTTCCTTTGTAAAGTACTCAAGCAGGAGGCCCATAAGCGCACCGACTTCCTCAGCAGACCGCTTCCAGTTCTCTGTCGAAAACGCATAGACGGTCAGCGCTCTGATGCCAAGCTCATCCGACATCTTGATGATCTCCCTCAGCGCCTCGACACCGGCTTTATGGCCAAAGGTCCGCGGCATGCCGCGCCGCTTTGCCCACCGGCCATTTCCGTCCATGATAATCGCCACATGCTGCGGCAATTTAGCGGGATCCAGCGGTAACTGCTCAGTCATAACAGTACTCCCTCATATGCTTAGTCCTAAAATAAAGCGAGGCGAAACGCCTCGCCGGATTACATTTCAGGTTCTGCCGGAAAACAGGCGATCCTGAGACGCGCGCCGCCATCAAGTACCTGAACAACACGCATGATGCCGTTGCTGTCCGGTCCTGTCCGCTCAAGCTCAGGTTCAATCCCCTGCGCCATCAGCATTGCGGCAGCATCCTCGGCCCTCCGGCCCAGAAGCGTGCCCATCACTTGACGTCCATGATCTCTTTCTCTTTTTCAGCGGTGATCTTGTCAACATCCTTGATGTTGGCATCCGTCAGCTTCTGGATATCTTCCTCTGCCTTCTTCTGGTCATCCTCAGTGATCTCGCTGTTTTTCTTCATCTTCTTGACCTGCTCAACAGCATCACGGCGGATGGAGCGGATGGCAACCTTGCTCTCCTCTGCGGTCTTGCGGACCAGCTTCGTGAGCTCCTTGCGGCGCTCCTCATTGAGCTCCGGAATGATGAGGCGAATGACCTTTCCGTCCGTTGACGGATTCAGACCAAGATCGCTCGCCTGAATGGAACGGCAGATCTCCTTGACCATCTTGACATCCCACGGGTTGATCTGCAGGACACGCGGTTCAGGTGCCGAAATGTTCGAAACGTTTTTGAGCGGCGTCTGGGAGCCGTAATAATCAACGGTAATCCTGTCCAGCAGCTGGGGGTTGGCACGGCCCGCGCGAATGGCCATAAGGTCAGCACGAAGCACATTCTTCGTCTTCTCCATCTTCTCCTTCGCAACGTCCATGATACGGGTTGTTGGCATACAAGTCCCTCCTTACAGATGTCCATATAAACGCATCGTCGATTGAAACCGGAGTCCAGCCCTTGCGCTGCCGTATCGGAACGCATAATCTGTTGGGGCCAGTTTCCCCTGTTTTTTAGCTGTGCTTATTGTACAACATGCTTCATTTCTTGGCAAGTACTATGTTGCCCAGGTCAGGCAATTTGGCTGCCGCCACCGGTTTGATGCCCAGTTCCGCACTGACAGGCAACGGACCACCGGCCAGTTGTACACTGCCGTTTCCCCTCACTCAACCAGCTCATCCAGCCGCCTGATTATCCTGTCCTCGTGACCGGTCGGCGTGACGCAGGAATCTGCCGGCAGGTACAGAATTGCCGCTATGCCGGCATCCTTTGCGCAGTAGACATCAAGCTGCCTGTCCCCGACATACCCTGTCGCAGACCTGGCAAGGCCGTACTTTTCAACCAGATACCGGGCACCGTCCCCTGATGGTTTGAGTCTGAAGCCATTTTCAAAGGTGACGATCTCTGTAAAGAACCCTGTCAGCCCCAACCGGTCAAGGAGATATCCCGTCGATTTTCCCCTGTGGGTATACACGAAATGTTCCGCGCCCATCTCTTTGAGCCCGGTGAGCGTCTCCACAGCACCGGGAATCAGCGTGATCTCATCCATCCGTTCATGGCTGATCTCCCGATACCGCCGGTAAAGATCATCGTATGCTGCGCCGCAGCGCCCGGACAGCTCCCTCAGGTACGTGGATACCGATCCCTGTTTGACAGACACCATGATTTCCTGATATGTGTCCTCTACCCGGCATTCCCCTGCCAGCTTAACAATGCTTGAAACAATGCAGGCATATGAATCCAGCAGCGTTCCGTCCAGATCCCAGATATAGTTTTTGAGTCCTGCCATGTTTTCCCCCTCAGGCCGTTCACCGGCTGCCCTGCTACGAAAAACACGCCGGGTTGCCGGCGTGTTTTTGTGACTTACGCTTTGTCTGTTACGGATGAACCGTGGTACCCATCTGATCGCCGTCAATAACCTTGAGAATGTTTTCCGGATCATCCAGCGCGAAAACGCGGATAGACGGCACCTTGTTGTCCCGGCAGATGGTGATGGCTGCCGCATCCATGACCTTGAGGTCGCGCTCCATAACCTCCTGATAGGTAAGATCCGGCATGAACTTCGCATCCGGATTGAGACGGGGATCGCTGTCATAGACACCGTCGACATTCTTCGCAAGCAGAATGGCATCCGCAGCAATTTCGACAGATCTGAGTGCCGCAGCGGTATCCGTCGAGAAGAACGGATTGCCGGTTCCGCAGGCAAAAATGACCACATCACCCTGTTCCAGGTAACGGATGGCCAGCGGATAGGAATAGGGCTCGCAGAAACGGTTCATGTCAACTGCAGACAGGACATGCGCGCTGACGCCGTGATGCATAATGGCATCCTGCATGGCAATGCTGTTGATCGCAGTACCAAGCATTCCCATGTGATCCGCACTCACTGCTGCCATCTGAGCCGCAGGGCCCTGACGTCCGCGCCAGATATTGCCGGCACCAATGACGAGCGCTATCTGCGTCCCGGTCTCATGGAGCCGCGCAATTACGGAGGCAACACGGTTAATCTGCTCAAAATCAAAGAGCCGTCCATGATCACCAAGCGCCTCGCCGCTCAGTTTGATCAAAACGCGTTTATACTTAGGCATAGCCGATACTCCTTTCAGATAAGCCGCGCGGGCTTTAATAAAAAAGGCATGCCAAGCATGCCTTTTTTAATGATTACTTCTTCATCTTGGCCTGTTCTGCAGCAATATCAGCAGCCAGGTCATCATGACGCTTCTCGAGGCCTTCGCCACGCTCGTAGCGCACAAAACGGACAACGTCCATCTTGTCACCAAGCAGCTTCTTGACACTGATATCGGGATCCTTTACGAAGGGCTGCTCAAGCAGGCAGACTTCCTTGTAATACTTCTCGATACGGCCTTCGACCATCCGCTCGACGATCTTCTCCGGCTTGCCCTCGTTGAGTGCCTGCTGGGTCAGAACCTCGCGCTCCTTCTCGAGATTATCGTTCGGAACTTCCTCACGACGCACAAACAGCGGGTTTGCAGCTGCGATATGCATCGTCAGGTCATGCGCATTCGTCTTCACTTCGTCGTCGACAACATCAGCCTTGACCTCAAGCATGACGCCAATGCGGCCGCCCATGTGAACATAGGTCTCAACCATCGTGTCCCCGGACGGAACAAAGCGGGTGAAACGGCGGATGGAGATCTTCTCGCCGATGGATGCGGTTGCCTCACCGATCATGTCCTGAACGGTCTTGGCGTCATCATCATAGAACGGCTGATTGAGCATCTCATCAACATTGGCCGGTGCGGCGACCGCCACATGCTTGGCGAAATCACGGCACAGAGCCTTAACGCGGTCAGTATTGGCGACGAAGTCGGTCTCGCAGTTGACTTCGATCACAACACCGGTGCCATCAGCGTTAACATAAGCATCAACCATGCCCTCAGCGGCAATACGGCCGGCCTTCTTGGCCGCGGCAGCGAGTCCCTTCTCACGAAGGAAGTCGATCGCCTTTTCCATATCCGCTTCGCACTCGACAAGCGCCTTCTTGCAGTCCATCATGCCGGCGCCGGTACGCTCGCGGAGTTCTTTTACCATAGCAGCAGTAACGCTCATATCCGTTCTCCTTTCAACAGC
>JAFSZW010000111.1 GCA_017458865.1 Clostridia bacterium | reverse complement strand
TTATCCATCAAGCTTTCAGGTTTCAGCGTAGAGACGGAAATGGTATCCGGCAAAGATGAAACTCTTTCTGCAATGGTGGCATACGGATTCCTCAGTTATTTTGATGGACATCTGCAAATTTCCAACCATGAATTGCTGCAAGCGGTTTAAGAAAAATTGAAAACAGAATCGTATCCATAAAGTCACCCCTGTTTCAGACCTGTTTGGCCTCCAGTTTCAAATCTGAGCTTTCATTATGTTGTTGCATAATGAAAGCCTTTTTATGTCTTCTTCCCTCTGTCATTCTCTCATTCCACTTCTCCGACTCAGATGGTTCGTCTCAATCGAAGTCAAGAACTATTTGGTAAAACTGTCCAAAACATGGCACTGTATTTTTAAGTGAAAATTTATAAATAAGTATTGACAGGGCATCGTAAATATGATATACTTTACAGGTCCCTTGGAGAGGAGCAGCAAATGGGAGAAATTCACTGTAGAGATCCAAGGACGGGCGTGGTTTACGTTTATTCTTCGCTGAGTTATTGGGACAAGGAGACCAAAACTAAGAAGGCACACAGGAAGCTGATTGGAAGACTTGATGAGAATGGTAATGTGGTGCCGACAAAAGGTTATCCTGGCAGGAACAAGAAACAGGTCAAGGATAAGGAAACCTCCAATTCGGGATCTTCAGATGACGCTGTCAAAGAAATGATGGAATCGTACGAACAGCGATTGAAGATTCAGTCAGACCGTATTGCGAGTCTGGAATCAACTATTCGTGAAATGACCAGAGAGAGAGCGAATCTCATCGACGGTCTGGAGCGGGTATTGTCCAAATACCGTACGGCCTGAATCTCAGAGGTTAAGCCAGAAGGGAGATACACCAACATGTTGCATGGGAATACGTTAATCGCGGGATATATGCCTGAAACTACCATTCAGGCAAATTACGGGTTCAAGGGACTCCCGGATATTTTCCCCAGGTCCATATGGGCTGAACCGGTCGGTGTAGCTTCCCTTCAGCTGGCTCCAGCCTCTACTGTTTTTTCAGCTGTTGTACCACTTGACGGTTCAGGCAGTGATGCCTGCTGTTCGTCTGGCATCATGCCGTTTTCAGACGGAATCGGCATATGCTCAGGTTCAGTGTGCCTGAACAGTTCCTGAGATGCACTGCATTCGTCGACAGACGGATGCATTCATCTGCGAGGCTGCCGTTAAAAGCAGCTATCATGAGCCAGGGAGGAGGTGAAAAAGATGACCAGAAAGGACAAAGATAAGAAGGCCGTATTCGCTCATTTTGAAGCCAGCAGCAGGGCAAACGAGCAGAAAAGGAAGCCTTTAAACGATGCAATGGATTATAAGCGCTCTCTGATTGAGAGGGGGCTCAAGGTTGGTGAATTTTCGGATCCAATGCGTGAGATAAGATTCTACTTGTATATGAAGGGTCTTGAGGATGCGAAAATATTGCTGGAGGATGAGCTTCAGAGATTACTGGATGATTTCAAGCTTGGGGAGGAACGTCGCAAGGAGAACGAGAAGAATCGTCAGGAGGACAAGGAGAGACTTGATGCGGCAATCGCTCAGCTTCTGGCTTTGAGCAAGGCCTACGAGGAAACCAAAGCTGTTCTTGCAAATGTTATTGCTACTTTGAAGGAACAGTCTGCCAAATCAGATGTAAAGGCAGAGGCCGAAAAGGCTGAATGCTCCAAAAAGCAGCGGCGAATCAGAGATGTGAAGCAGCAGCTCGAGGCAGTCAAAGCGAAGCTTCAGAAGCTCCAGGAGCAGGCTCTCGAAGAGGAAGAGGCTATGGAAGAAGTTGCTTGCGATCATGTCGATGAGTCCAGCGAGACACAGACTGACAATGGATGTGACGGAGAAACTGCGTCTGTTGAGGCCAACAACAATCCTACTTCTGAGGAGAAACCTGAGGATGAGCAGGGTCTGAACGACAATGCGGGTGACAGGGATACTATGCCCATTGACGTCGAGGAAGCGCAGTCCACTGAAGCTCATGAACCTGAAGAGAGTAAGTCTCAGGAAGATGTTACTCCTGACGTGGAAGCCAACGAATGTGCAACTCCGGAGAAGGATTCTGATTCCGGCAACGGCATTAATAAAGCCATTGAAGAGCTTGAGCGTTTGAAGGATCGGACACCGGAGGTTGATCCCACTGCCGAGCTGCACAATCCTCAGGATCTCAAGCGGATCAGGGAACTTGAGCGAGAAAAGATGTACCATGCTCAACGGGCAGAACAAGCCATAATGGAGCTGGAAAAGGTCAAAGAGTTCGCTGAAGAAACAAAGAACGCTATGGAAGAGATGGAGTGTGACCTGGAATTCAAGAAACACAACGACTCTTCAACCAGTTCCGTTCCTTCCGGCAAATGCGGGTATGGCCGCAGCGAACTCCGTCCGCCTGTTAACAGGGATGATTCTGACGCGAAAAAGGAGCCTGACAAGCAGGAGAATCCTGATGCGCAGTCGGATTATGACGCTCTGCACGACCCGAACAAGAGCCCCGATGCCAGGGCTAAAGGCGAGAATGCCCGAAGTCGTGGCAAACCCAAGGGGTCAAATGGCGGCGGCATGAAGCTGAATACAAATGCTGAGCAGTTGCCGATTCACTACTGTGATCCAGTAGAGTGTGCAAACTGTCCCATGCACGACCAGTGTTGTAAGGAGAGATTAAAGAGAGCAGGAACACGAAATGTTGAGGACGCTGTTATTCAGATGGTTCGGAACACATATGTCCGGCGCAAATGTTACTGTCCGAAACATCAGAAAGAAATCAGCGGCGAATTCCCGGAAGGGCTTGAGGGTGAAGGAACCAAGCAGTACGGCAGCGTTATCCGTGCATTGGCTGTTTTTCTGAACACGTACGGTTTCGTAAGCTACGAACGTACTGCGACGATCATCAACAGTTTCTTCGCAACGAACCTTTCCCACACTACCATTAACAACTGGGTTCATTCCGCTGCCGGTGAGTTGAAGGAGGTCATGTCTTTCATTGGGGAAGCACTTCTACAGGAGAATGTTGTTTACCTCGACGAGACTGGCGTCCGTGTGGATGGACTCCTGTTCTGGCTGCATACGTTCTGCAATGAGAACTATACGTATCTGCATGCAGACCCGAAGCGTGGAAGCGATGGTACAGACCGAGGGGGACTTATGCCCTTTTATACGGGCACCATTGTGTCCGATTGCTGGGCATCTTATTTCGCCAGGAAGAACGTCCGGCATGGTCTTTGCAATGCACATCTGCTGAGGGAGCTCTATGCCCTGGTTAAGTTCTATCTGAAAGACGCAGCATGGGCGCAGGAACTGATGGATCTGATGCGTGAAATGGATCATGCACGGAACAAGAAGATGGAAAGCAAAGCAACGTGTTTTACAGAGGATGAGCTCGATCACTACTGGCGAGAGTATGACAGGATCGTCCACCATGGCCTTGACATCCACAATCTGCCCCATGAACCGGTAGATCGCTCGAACAAGAAGAAGGCAAAGGCAACGGATACTGAGGCCGAAAATAACGAAGAGTCGAAAGGCCGAAAACCTCTCGGCAAAGCTGTAAACCTTCTTCTGAGATTGCGTGACTACAAGGAAATGTACCTTCTGTTCATGAAGGATTTCAAGGTTAAATTCTCCAATGCGTATGCTGAGCAGTCTTTTCGTATGGTCAGCAAGAAGCGCGCAATCATCGGCGGATTTACCACACCTCAGGGTGCCGATGATTGGGCTGTCATCTGGTCTTATCTGGACACATGCCGCAAGCATGATATCGGTCCAGCGGTAGCAATTAAGGCATGCTTCGGAGGAAGAAATCCTGCTGATTTGCTGTTTACCAAAGAAGACCAGAACGCCCTTATCAAGACGAGAGAAGAGCGCTTGAATGATCCTGCGAACAAGGAGAAGCTTGAAGCTTTGAAAGAGCTTGAGAAAAAGACAGAGGAGATCTTCAACGATCTCGACGGATATAAGGCTCAGAAGAATGAAGAGCGCGAGAAACGGAAGCAGAAACAGAAAGAGAAGGAGGCTAAAAACAAGAGCGCGTCTGCCAAAACAACAGACAAATCTCAAGAAAAAGCGAGTTAGCTTAACGGAGGCAACAGCCTCCGTCTTTTGTTGTCTTTAGTTTCTTTGCGTTGTATTATACATAAGTTCTGTGTCTCATCATTTGGGATGACTTTATGAATACGATCTGGATTATTATGCCCGCACACATACTACTTACCCTAGCACGACATGAAGCAGCTTGGAGAAATCCAAGGTGCTTTTTTCATGCCATGCGGCAGGGAGAATCTTTCCTCTGGTCGCGGGAAACAGCGTTCTACAAGGTTGCGGAAGATGCTGGAATCGCTCAGTTTCCAGTCTTGAAGGGCATATTTCCATTTGGTATCTCCATCGTATCTCCATCCGGATGGCGGGCAGAGATTCGGAATTTGAATATATGCCGGCAGTTGTGCTATAATACCCGAACATGCAACATTCTGATTAGTGGAGGATATCCATGTACAGGAAAGATGTTTCAGTCAGGATCAGAAAGATGCTGATTCTGCTTTTATTGAGCCTTATGATTGTCCCCACGGCTAAGGCCTCAAAGGCGGGGGAACAGATGGCGCTTGAGGAAGCAAAGACCATGATGCGGGCGATGCCGCTTTCGTACAATGCGCTGCTGGACCAGCTGCGCATTGGCGGGTACACCGAGGAAGAGGCCAGGTACGCGGCGGATGCCTGCGGGGCGGACTGGAACCGAATGGCGGTTCGTGCCAGGAAGAAGTACCGGAATCTGCCGGATATGGATGAGGACGAGATCAGGCGTCAGCTGTCTTACGAGGGCTTTACTGAGGAACAGATCAGCAGCGCAGTCCGGCATGCAAATGAGCCGGTTGAAGGGGAAGCGGAGCGGATTGCCGAGCAGTACCTGAATCTTGGCGCCTATTCCCCGGACGGGCTGGTGGACAGGTTGGAAAAGGAAGGCATAGATCATGAGGCCGCTGAGGATACGGTAGGCAGCCTTGATGTCGACTGGGATGACCAGGCGGAGCAGTCTGCAAAGCGGCTTGCCAGAGAGGGCATGAAACCGGGAGATGATATGGTGGATGAACTCAGGCGGCAGGGATTCTCGTCTGAACAGGCAAGGAATGCCACCGGCAGACAGGGAAAATGAAAGCGGTAGGATACGAAAGTTTCGCCTATATGGTTGAGTGCCGGGATCATACGTATTACTGCGGCTGGACGAACAGCCTTGAGCACCGGATCGCGCAGCATAATGCCGGAAAGGGCGCGAAATACACCAGGAGCCGGGAACCGGTCCGCCTGGTGTATTTTGAACGGTATCTCACAAAGCATGATGCAATGAGCCGGGAGTGGCATCTTAAGCAGCTGATGCACAAAGAGAAGCGCCAGCTGGCAGACAATGCATGCGCATTGCTGATGGCAGCCGGGTTTCCGGTCAGCCGGAAATACGACAGACCTGCTGCTTTCGGACAGTCGATACCGGCGCTGATTCCCGACAACTGGGTGCCCGGCAGTGAGTTTGTCCGGGTGAATGTGCAGGACGGACCGCAGGCAGATGTGGCCATCGCCTGGTTTGCCAGAGGAAACGGATGGCTATTGGGCCTGCTTGAGAGTGCCCTTTATCCGGTTGTCGGCCTGCGTGACGGGGAACTGTACTATCTCGCGCCGTCGCCCGCGGCGTTTATCAGTAATCCTGACACTTATATTGAAATGGGCATGCGGCTTCCTGGCGCAGGGATGCCTAAGGGTGCAGAACCGGAGGAGAAAATGGATAAACAGTGGATGGAATCACTGAAACGCATCAGGCATGACTGTGCCGAGATGGATATGTACAGACGTGCAGCTGCGATCAATTCGTTTGACCTTGAGACAATATGCCCGCCAAAGGGCATGGAGGAGCTGGGTGAGGTGAATGCATTCCTGGATACGCAGGCATTCCGCATCCGGCAGACACCGGAATTTGTGGAGGCACTCAGGAATGTGTACCCGCACCTGCAGGAACTGGATGAGGTGGACCGGGTGCTGATCCGGAGTCTCAACCGTGCGTACCTGCATGAAAAGCACATGACGCCCGAGATGAAGCATGAATTTGCCCTGATCTATAACCGGGCGTACATCAACTGGGAACGTGCCAAGAAGGCATCTGACTTTTGCCTGTTCAGAGACAGCCTTGCGGAGGTCCTCTCGGCTGAGCAGAAGAAGATTGCCATCCGCGAGCATGAGGCGGATGAACAGGATCTGGATCCATATGATCAGATGCTGGGCGACTACGAGCGCGGGATGAACAGCCGGCAGCTGGATGCGTGCTTTGAGGCATGCAAGGCCCGCCTGATTCCGCTCCTTCGCCGCATTCAGGCCAGCAAAAAGCAGATCCGGACGGATTTCCTGTCGAGGCCTGTCACGGATGAAGCGCAGCGCAGGCTCACAGAGTATCTGCTGGACACCATTGGCTTTGACCGTGAGCGGGGCATGTACACCCTGACCGAACATCCGTTTACAATGGATGCCGGACGCAACAATGTCAGAATCACCACGCATTTCTATCCGAACAATTTCACATCCAGCCTGTACTCTGTCATGCACGAGGGCGGACACGCGCTGTTTGCCCTGCTGGACCGGCCGGAGCATTATGAGGGCTTTATCACGGGCGAGCGGACACTCGGCATGGACGAATCCGTATCCCGTTTCTATGAGAACCGGATCGGGCGCTCAAGGGCCTTTATCCACCTCATTTATCCCAGAGTCAGGGAGATTCTGCCGGACGTCATGCGGGACGTCACGGAGGAGGAGCTGTATGAGGCGGTCAACCTCTGCAGGGCTTCCCTGATCCGTACAGACGCGGATGAGTTTACCTATACCTTTCACATCATCATCCGGTATGAAATTGAGAAAGAGCTGGTTTCAGGCAGCCTGACCGTTGACGGGATTCCGGCACGCTGGCGCGAAAAGTACAGGGAATACCTGGGCATTGAACCGGAAACGGACAGGGAGGGCGCCCTGCAGGATGTGCACTGGTCATCCGGTTTCGGCTATTTCCCGACCTATGCGCTCGGCAACATATACAATGCCATGTACTTTAACCGGATGCGTCAGGAGCTGGATCTGGACGGGTGCATCATGGCAGGGGACTTTGGGACGATTAACGGCTGGATGGAAGCCAATGTCTTTGCGCGGGCGGACCTTGAATCGCCGCTCAAATGGATTGAGGACATCTGCGGACGTCCGTTTACGCCGGATGATTTCCTTGACTACCTCGAGGAAAAATACACGAAACTCTACGAACTGTAAAGGATGACACTGGCCCGGCAAATGATCTGTCCGGATCTGAAAGGCGCCGCTGTGCTGCAAAGCGCTTTTGCATCTGCCGGGAAATCCGTGCAGCACATGGCCGGTCATGGCACTTTCCTGCATGGCTATGGAGATGGGGCCATCCGGCCATTTGTCATGAGGGAATGGTTCCTTGCCGGCACGACACGGGAGATGAGACCGGATCGCCGGCTGTGCATCGATTCTGGCAGGTGCATACGGCATGCAGTGTCAATACAAGGCATTTCCATAACAGACCTGGACAGGGATGCCGTGCATTCCAGGATCTATGCAGGGACAGATGAGATGAAACGCGTTTCTGATGCTGCAGAGTGCCGGCAAATGTGGATCTTCCGGTTTTCCTGCTGAACCGGTGCTACCTGGCCGCAGGCAATTGTTTTTTGTTTGATACTGCCGGCAGATGATGTGAATACCTCTATACCATAATAATTTCGTTTACCCGGGCGATTGGAGTACATCATATGAAACGGGAATCGTTTGGAAGCAGAATTGGTTTTATCCTGGTGAGTGCCGGATGTGCGATTGGCATCGGCAATGTATGGAAGTTTCCCTATATGGTCGGGCAAAACGGCGGCGGACTGTTTGTGCTGCTGTACATGCTGTTCCTGGTCATTTTGGGCATTCCTGTGCTGACCATGGAGCTGGCGGTCGGCCGCGCCGGGCGAGGCAGTCCCGTAAAGGCATACCGTGTACTGGAACCGGAGGGATCTCACTGGCATGTGTTCGGGCATGTGGCCCTGCTGGGCAACTATCTGCTCATGATGTATTATACAACTGTGGCCGGGTGGATGGTTGCGTATTGTATCAAGTTCCTGACAGGTGCATTTGACACGATAGCCATGGAGGATACCGGTACGGTATTCGGAGAGCTGCTGGCCAGTCCGGCCCAGATGACAGGATATATGGTGATTATCGTCCTGCTTGGGTTCCTTGTGTGTCTGGGCGGCGTCAGACAAGGCCTTGAGCGCGTCACAATGGTCATGATGATTCTGCTGCTTGCACTGATTCTTGTACTGGCGGCACACAGCCTCACGCTGCCGGGTGCATCGGGCGGTATGGCATTTTATCTGGTGCCGGACATTGAAAAGGCTCGGATTGCAGGCTTTGGACGCGTCATTACGTCCGCTATGAACCAGGCATTTTTTACGCTTTCGATTGGTATTGGTGCCATGGCAATCTTCGGCAGCTATATGTCAAAGGAATTCCCGCTTACCGGTGAGGCCATTCAGATCTGTGCACTGGATACCCTCGTGGCTGTGGTGTCCGGCGTGATTATCTTCCCGGCATGCTTTTCCTATGGTGTTGAGCCCGACAAAGGGCCGTCCCTGATCTTTATCACCCTGCCGCGGGTGTTTATCGGCATGAGCGGCGGACGGATATGGGGGACACTGTTCTTCCTGTTCATGACGTTTGCCAGCTTTTCTACGGTGACGGGCGTCTTTGAGGGGCTGATCTCCGGACTCATGGACAACTTTGGCTTTACGAGAAAGAAGTCCGTGCTGATCAACATGGTGGTGGTCCTGATCGGCAGCCTGCCCTGTGCACTGGGATACAACATCCTCAGCGGCGTTCACCTGATCGGCCAGAGGAATATCCTTGATTCCGAGGACTTCATTGTGTCCAATCTTCTGCTGCCGCTTGGAAGCCTGGTTTATCTCCTGTTCTGCACGACGAGATGGGGCTGGGGGGCGGAAAAGTATCTGGATGAGTGCAATCAGGGCAGAGGTATTAAGATGGCAAGGAAGCTGATTCCCTTCTTCAGATATGTCATCCCGATTCTCGTGCTCATTATCCTGATTCAGGGCCTCATCCCAGCCGAGTAAAGGCTGTTTCTGCTGCGCTGAACCCGCGTTTCCCATTCGGGGAATTGCGATCTGACCTGGCCATTATCTGGTTTCGGGAGGAAGACGTTGAAAGACTTCGTACGGTTTCGTGCCTTTCTGCCGGCACTGCTGGCGGCATTTCTCCTGTTTCTGGTTGTGCTGGTCTGTCTGCCGCTGTATGATGATGTCGATAACTATCTGGTCGCCATTGTCCTGAACGGCCTGTTCGGCGCTGACAATGGATGCCAGTACACCCACGTGCTGCTGAACCGGCTTATGTCCTTCCTCGCCGGTGTACTGCCGGGGGCGGACGTGTTTACCCTTGTCGCCAGGTTTTGCATTCCGATGTCCTTTGCACTGCTGCTTTACCAGGTCTCACAGAAGACGAAAAGCCGCTCTGTGATCATTGCACTGTTTGCCTTTTTCCTGTTTCTTTCAGTCGGCATTTCCGTGTTTACGGGCAATTATGGCGTCCAGGCAATCCTCTTTGCCGGAACGGGCCTGCTGCTCATGTACCTTTCGGGCAATAGCGGTTTCTCGCCTCTGTACCTTTGCGGCTGTCTGTATCTCCTCCTGGGTGTTATGTGGCGTCTGCAGGTTGCACTGCTCTTTATCCCGTATGTTCTGCTAGAACTCATCTGCTGCATGCGAGAGCGCGCTGCAGCCCTGCAGAGGTGGCACATTCCCGCGCTGCCGCTCGTCCTGGTGCTGCTGCTCCTGGGCGTCCAGACGGTACAGGAACGCCGGGAACCGCTCAGATCCGCACTTGAGTATGACCGGCTGAGGACCAGCCAGGTGGACTACGCAACAAAGTACTGGCCTGAGGTAATCGAGGATGCGGGGACCATTGGCGTAACACATGCTGACTATGAGATGCTTGAGGGCTGGCTGCTTCTTGATACGGATCATATGACCACGGCAAAGATGGCAGACATTACGGGCATAAGCGCGGTACCGGCATATCCGCTGACGCCGGCCGGCCTTCGTGAGGCCTGCTGGGTCCTGCTGACGTACTTTGTCGGCGAGAGCAACTGCAATTATGTCTGGCTCGCCGGCATTTTGCTCATGGGCCTGTTCCTGATCCTGTTTGCGCCTGACGGCGGGCGTCGTCTGCAGGCACTGTTTATCCTGATCGGGAGCCAGATCATCATCTTCTATTATCTGATGCGTGGACGCGCCCCAATGCGCCTTATTCACTCCGTATATCTTGCCCAGTCTTTTGCACTGCTGTGCGAAGGGGTGCAGGTCCAGGACAGGATTCGTGCCGGTAAACGGGTCATTGTTCCGTTTTTCTGCCTGCTCATCCTCCTCTTCACAGGGGGCGCATGGATGTCCCTCAGGAAGACGCAGCCGCATGTGCCGCAGATGGCGCTAAACGCGAGAACTGGTGTCGATGACACGGCATATACGACAAAGGATGAGCAGGATGTCATTATCTGGGATGACTGGGGACCGAATTTCAAGCGTCCCCTGATGCGCCAGGGCAAGCTGCCGACCCGTGAGCTGCTCAGCCATCATCTGCCGGCAGGAGAATGGGTTTACGGACAGACCTATTTCACGAAATTCCTGGCAGAAACCGGCCTCGATAATCCATATGAGGCACTCTTTACCCGGGATCATGTGTATTACGCGGTGGATGGCGATGCATCTCTCCGTCTGTTTGCTGAGTATACGCCGGGCTTTCATGCTGAGCAGACAGGCACTGTCGCGGGTATTCCCATTTACCGGTTTACCCGCACTGAACAGCCGGACACAGACGGGGACACGGCACTGTGAGATGTGTCAGTTGTTTGCAGGGATTATCTGAACGTTGTTGAGGTGATTTTGAGCGGCATCTGCCGAGATCTGGGAATAGCTGATCGTGTCCGTTCCACAACGTTTGAGCGGCATCTGCCGAGATCTGGGAATAGCTGATCGTGTCCGTTCCACAACGTTTGAACGGCATCTGGATGTGTTCGGGGAGTATCGGAATGTGCTCGTTTTGCGGCTTTTTTGACAGTATCTGGAATGTGTTCAGGGATTGCCTGAATGCGGTCATTTTGCGGCCTTATGAGCGACATCTGTGTGCTCAGGGATTGCCTGAACGTGGCTATTTCGCGGCTTTATGAGCGGTATCTGGGTGCTCAGGGAGTGCTGGAACGTGGTCATTTCACGGTTTTATGAGCGGCATCTGGATGTGCTCAGGGGGTGCCGGAATGCTGCTATTTTGCGGCGTTTTAAGCGGCATCTCGACGTGTTCAGGGAATGTCTGAATGCGGCCATTTTGCGGCACGTTGAGTAGCATCTGGAGTGTGTTCAGAGAGTGCCGGAACGTGCTTATTTTGCGGTGTTTTGAGCGGCATCTGGATGTGCTCATAGCTTGTTGGAACGTATTCGTTCCGTGATGCTTTGTGTTTTATCTGCCGTACACATGGTTTTGGAGCTTATCTGCTATGCAACGCTTTGGGGGAAGCAGCATGACGGATTGGAATTGATCTTCGAAATGACAAGAAGGGGTGGGGAAAATGAAGGTTATTGCGTTTTTGCTGATGCTGCTGATTGCAGCTGCCGGTCTGGCGGAGGCAGGTCCGGAGAGCGTGGTGTTCGGACGTTATGAGCAGGATAATGATCTCAGCAACGGTCCGGAGCCGATTGAATGGCGTGTTCTCAAGACCGAAGGTGACTCAGCGCTGCTGATCAGCCGTTATGCGCTGGATGCCATGCCGTACAATGAGACGGGCGGGATGGCCTCCTGGGTGATGTCATCTCTGCGCGAGTGGCTGAATCAGACGTTTTACACGACTGCGTTCACAGACGAGGAACGGAGCCGTATCCTGATTACGACCATGAAAAACTGGCATGAACATGATACGACAGATCCGGTGTTCCTCCTCGACAATGACCAGGCGAAGCATCTCTTCTCAAGCCATGCGGAACGGATGGCGAAGCCGACAGAGTACGCTGAGGCGCGGTGGGCATATGTGAGCCGGGAGTATGGGCCGGGGAATACCCACTGGTGGCTGCGGACGATCTCCTGGGAGCATGAGAATTATGCCTCATTTGTGGCTACCAGCGGCGGCGTTATGACCTGCGGCGGCGAATCGCTTGGCGTTGTTGAGTATCCGAGGATTACGGTCCGTCCATGCATCTGGCTGAACCTGAGCGGATTTCAGCAGGACCCGTCTCTTGTGCCGTACAGGCGGATGCCGAAGGCGCTGATTACCAACGACGTGGTGATCAATGTCCGCCAGGAGCCGGATGCCGGTTCCAAGAAAGTCGGCACGGCATCGCCAAACCAGACATTTCCCATGCTCGGGCGGGCGGAGAATGGCTGGCTGCAGATTCAGCTCGACAACGGGACAATCGGTTATGTCAGCCCCAAAACGGCAAAGGAAATCGAATAACAGCCGGAAAGATGGCAGGACCTGTCACGAATTGTATTTCCCGGGAAACCGGCAAACCCCAAATCCACAGTTTCGCAGGCGGTTTATGCGAACATCCTCTTTTTGCATACAGCAGAGGAACCGGACTGCGTTATGACGCTCTGTAAACAAGGACTGGACAAAGAAAGGAAGATGCATGATGTGGGGAAGAGGATACTCGTCAAGCACCACCAGCCGGTATGGCAGCGGGGAAAGGTTCAAGGATGCCCGGAAAAGAATAGGTCTCAGGCAGAAAGATATGGCTGAGATACTTGGGATCAGTCCGGCTTACCTGAGCCTTATCGAAACCGGCAGGCAGCCGGTATCTGAGCCAATTGCGCAGGCTATGCAGGATAAGTTTAATGTAGACGGCCAGTGGCTTTTGTATGGGAACACGACCGGATACAATGCCGGGACGCGTCTCAAAAGTGTCAGAAAGCAGCTTGGCATGACGCAGGCTGAGCTGGGGAAAGCAATCGGCGTCAGCGGTCTTTACATTGGTCTCATGGAACGGGGCGGCCAGGCGGTTTCCATGCCGGTTGCCTCAAGCATGGATACGAAGTACCATATATCAACCGAGTGGCTGCTCTATGGCGTTGGCAGTCAGTATTCAAGGTAGATCTGCCATTAACTGCAGGCTGACCATTCGGTGAGTCTTTCTGTTTCAGGCAGAGTGCTGCAGGATGCGAGCAGTTGCCGCCACCTGAGAATGCAGGAATTCCGCCGGATGGCAGATGGTATCAAAGATGGATAACTGGAACGAGAAGGGTTCCTGACCTCCCGGTGCAGGAACCTTTCAGATGCCTTAAATCAACCAGGACAACTTGAAGGAGAAAAAACGGAATGAAACGTATTGGTGTACTGACCTCCGGTGGAGATGCACCGGGCATGAACGCGACTGTACGTGCGGTTGTACGTTCAGCACTGCAGAACAATATGTCTGTTGTCGGATTCAAGCGCGGATACAATGGTGTCCTGATGCGCAGCTCCGTCCAGACGGATGACTTTACCATGCTGACCGCCAGGAGCGTATCTGACAAGATTCACCGCGGCGGAACCTTTCTCATGACAGCCCGCTGCCTTGAATTCAAGGAGCGGCAGTATCAGGAGCAGGCAGTCAAGAATCTCAAGCTCCTGGGTGTTGAGGGACTGGTCTGCATCGGCGGCGACGGAACCTTCCATGGCGCGAATGCGCTCAGGGAACTTGGGTATCCGGTAATCGGTGTTCCGGGAACCATAGACAATGATCTCGATTACACCGAGGTGACCATTGGCTTTGACACCGCGCTCAATACAGCCTGTGACTGCGTCAACAAGATCCGCGAGACATCTGATTCCCACGAACGGGCATCCATCATCACCGTCATGGGACGCAACTGCGGCGATATTGCGGTATCGACGGCGCTTGCCTGCGGTGCTGAGATTTGTATCATTCCGGAAAAGCCGTGGACGATTGAGGAAATCGCGGACCAGGTCCGCTGGGGTGTTCTGCGGGGCAAGCGCTCCATGATCATGGTCTTTGCAGAGGGCGCAGTCAATTCTCTCAAGAGCAACGTTGCCGAGATCTGCGCAAGCCATGAGTCCCTGTCCGACATTTCGCCAAGGCACCTGTCTTCCTCTCAGATTGCCATGATGATTGAGGCGCTCTCCGGCCATGAGACGCGTGCAACCGTGCTGGGGTATACGCAGCGCGGCGGCAGCCCGACCGCGGCAGACCGCATCCTGGCCTCCCGTCTCGGTGCGTATGCAGTACATCTGCTCAGGGATGACCAGTATGGCCTTGCGGTCGGTATGCGCAAGGGTGAGCTGATTGCTGACCCGATTGAAACGGCAATGCACGGCCGCACCGCCGCGAATGAGGAACTGCTCTCCCTGATTACCGAACTGTCCTGATCGAATCTGAATCCCGGCAGCCTGCAGCAGATGCTGGCTGCCGGCGTCTTCATCCTGAGTGAGAAAATGCGGGGATTTTGAGTCAATCGACTATCTGTCCTGATGACATGGGCCATCCTTGTTTATCAGGCCGCGTCCCGGAAACGTCCTGATCCCCGCGCAAGATCACCTTTGCCCGGTGCATATCCAAAGCGTGCCGTAAAGCGTGAACGCAGACAGCCTGAATGCCGGATCGGGGAGGAAAGACGCTTCCATATACATTGAGAACATGAAGGAACTGCGATCCTGGACTGATTATGATCGCAGCTCCGCTTTATTTTGCCTTAAGAAAGGGGGTGATAAATCTCCATATTGTGCACGGACGGACCTTGTGATAGAATAACAAGCGATTGACAGCGAAACAGCCTGAACAAGTGGGATCAGGGCCTGACCATTCCATGCTTTCGCTGCGATTGATCAGATCATCTTTGAGGTGAAACAGATGAATCAGTTTGCAAAACGGACGGCCATGACCATTATTGGTGTGCTGATGTGCGCGCTGTCCGTTGCGGTTTTTATGCACTCCGGGTTCGGACTGGATCCGTTCCAGTGTGCATCGCAGGGGATATTCCGCGTGTTTACCGGCAGGGTATCCTTTGGGACATTCTATATGATCTGGAGCTTTGTCCTCCTGATCGTCGATCTCTTCCTTGACAGAAGTCAGATTGGCATTACGACGTTTGCCAACCTGTTCCTGCTTGGCTATATGGTGGATGCATCCAAGGCCATGCTTGAGCACCTGTTCCCGGCACCGGGACTGGTCCTCAGGATCGTCATGCTGATCATGGGCGTTGTCATTGTCTGTATAGCGGCATCCCTGTATTTCACAAGCAATCAGGGCGTATCGGTATATGATGCGATTTCAAAGGGGCTCAGCGCCAGGGGATTTGCCATTGCCGGGCATGTCATTCCGTTTAAGTACATCCGAATCTCAACCGACATCATCTGCGTGCTCATCGGCATGGTGTTTGGACTGCTACCGGGCATCGGGACGCTGATTTCCGCCTTTTTCATGGGCCCGCTGATTGACTGGTTCTGTGTCCATCTGGCTCAGCCGCTCCTTGGGGAGAAAAAGGCAGCCTGAGCCTTATGATGCAAAGCCTGACGGGAAGGACTTTATTTATCCTGCACGGTGAACAGCAGAGGCGGACATTTGGCTTTCGCTGAAACTGTTTGAGT
>JAFSZW010000110.1 GCA_017458865.1 Clostridia bacterium | reverse complement strand
CTCTGTGTCCTGATGTTCCGGCTCCCGCATGGCCCTGCAGACAGACAGGCCATCCGTTGTCAGGCGATCTGCTGCCAGAACTCACCGGGTCTTTAGAAATAATCCGAGAAGTACGGCTGGTCGATTGGCAGGATATCCTCA
Source organism: Clostridia bacterium (assembly GCA_017458865.1). Classification (GTDB taxonomy): domain Bacteria; phylum Bacillota; class Clostridia; order Christensenellales; family Aristaeellaceae; genus Ventricola. The sequence goes on along the minus strand of JAFSZW010000110.1, from coordinate 8,203 downwards.
AGAATACGAACGGCCTCATCATCCGCCTGCAGCCGTTCGATCCGGCGCAGGTAGGTCGGCCTGCGATAGCCGAAAAACATGGTGGTCAAAGTCTGAATGTTGCAGCGAACCGTCCGCCCGCGGGTACCGCCCCGCTCAATGATCGTCTCGCCGTTGCCGTCCCAGCGCAGTGTAAAGTCGCCGTTGTTGCACTCCATAACCGGGTCGTCAATGATGAAATGAAGGTCATCATAGATGGAGATGATGTCGAAGGGGAACTTCTCAATGAACGCCTCAAAATCGACAATCCTGGCCATCATGTACGGCTTGATCTCCTCCTTGATCTCGCTGTCCTCAAGCAGGAACGCCATGGGCTCATTGGTGTAGTTTTTCCCGACCACCTTTTCAATCATGGAAAAGTGCGCAGAAATGTAGTTCCACAATCCGTGATACGCTTCCTCATTGATATAGACAAATTCCTTGATTCGGAACACGTCATTTGAGATGTAGTAGACCAGATAGCCGGTCGGCTCCTCCTGCACATTGTAGTAAACGGCAACCAGCACATCGTCCGCTTCCCAGCGCCAGTATTCCTCCCACTCGAGGCTGTTCCGCTTCAGTGCGCCGTGACGCATGGCAGTAAACTGATCATGGATAATCCGAATCTCTTCGCTGTCAGTGGTCACCCGCTCCACCATGCCCTCCGTCCGCCGGCGTTTCGGCAGCTGGGTGTCCTTGATCGTGTACGTCATGATATCCGTCACGATTTCCCAGCCCTTTTTCCGGTAGTACGGAATAAAGTAGGGATAGAGCATGGAGATGCTCTGATGGTTGTCCCGCATGTTCTGCAGTGCCTGTTTGATAAGATTGCTCATCAGGCCATGCTGCGAGTACTCCGGATAGGTTGCCACACCGGTTACACCGCCCATTTTGTACATCTTCCCGTAGATATTGACCTGCATGGGATAGATGCTGATCTGGGACGCCAGTTTATCGCCATCAAAATAGCCAAAGGATTCCGTCTTCTTGAGTACCGGCTTTTTGGAGCGTTCCATATCCTTCTGATTCCAGCCTATGGACGCCAGCTCACTGTCCGTAACCTGAAAGGCATACCGCAGCAGTGCATTGTACTGTGCGGTATCATCCGTCGTCAGCTTCCGCATTTTCAGCCGATCTTCCAGTTTTTCCCGTTTCATAATGTCCTTCTCGCACGCTACGGTACGCTGTTATTCTGCCTGCTTTCCGGCTGCCTTTAAGCCTTCCTGTCAGCCGGTATAGCTGTGCTCCATGGTCGGCATACAGATGTATCCAGGAAAATACTGCGTGAATTCCGTCTCAATTGTCTCCCGGATTGATTCCATGGAAACCGCCGAGTCGTATGGAACCACACAGTCAAATATCACCCTTGGGCGGATGCCGGACGGCACGATTCGAAGATCATGAACGGTAAAGGCAATGCCCATGGAATCCGCAATCTGTTCAAAAAATGCCCTTATTCTGGGAATCCGTTCATCCTCCGTCACAACCGGATCGCAGTGAATCACCATATGAATGCCCGTCTGCGACTGGACTTTTTCCTCTATGCCATCGACGATTTCATGCATCGTAAGCGCACTGAGGTCCGCCGGCATTTCCACATGCGCACTGGCATATTCCTGTCCGGGCCCATAGTCATGAATCATGAGGTCATGCATGCCGAGGACATGCACATCTGAAAGAACCAGTGCGCGGATCTGTTCGACTGCCTCATGAGAGGGCACATGCCCCAGCAGCGGGCTGATCTGCTCATGAATCAGCTTAAAGCCGCTGACCAGAATATAAACCGACATGGCAAGGCCTACAACGCCATCCGCCGGGATGTGGAAGACTGACTCAATCACAGCTGCAGCCAGAATCCCGCCGGTGGTCAGCATATCATTCCGGGAATCAGCAGCAGCGGCGGTCATGGCGCCCGACCCGATCCTTTTCCCCACGGCCGTGTAAAAGGCGAACAGACCACCTTTGACCAGGATGGAAAGTCCCACCAGGACAAGCATCGTGGTGGTCATCTTAATGAGTTCCGGATTCAGGCACTTCTGAAAACTGGTTATGAGCAGGTTTACGCCAATGGCCATGACCATGACTGCGACACTGAGTCCGGAGAGATACTCCATGCGGCCATGCCCGTACGGATGCTCCGCATCCGCAGGCCGCGCAGCCATGTGGAATCCGAGGAGCGTAATCACCCCGGAGGCTGCATCCGACAGGTTATTGACCGCATCGCCCAGGATGGCTATTGACCCGCTCAGCCAGCCAATCGCTCCTTTGACCGCAACCAGTGCGATATTGACCAGAACAGCAGTCAGCGAGGCCATCATGCCATAACGTTCCCGCTGCGCTTTTGTTTCAGGTGAAGCGTCCTGCATATGACCTCCTTCCCGGCTATGTCGTCTCAGGTGAGACGGCTTATCTGACCGTCCTTTTTTGTGATTTCCGTCCTTCTGTACAGTTTTTTTCGGCGGTATTATACATCTTGAGCTGGTTCCTTTTCAACCTTCATTTTCGGCATTGCAGGACCGGCAGCTTTTGAGTATGGAAATGCGGCTGATCTGCATTAAGGCTTACGACGAGATCCGGCGAAAACCGGATTTCAGATAACAGATCGGCGAATGGGCGTATCTGACTCAATATTGCTCAATGGAAGCAAGTTTTACGTGAATATTTTTCATTCCTGACATGAAAAATATTGACAAATATTATAGGAAGTGTAAAATGGTGCTCGCACTGTTCAGGAACCTTATGATTGCAAGACAGCGCATCAGAAATACTATATGTTTATGGAGGTTTTCACCATGAAGAAACTGGCACTGATCGCCGCACTGGTGATGGCTCTGGTCCTGACAAGCTTCGCGTCAGCAGAGACCGTACTGCAGCTCGGCACCACCGTTAACGAGCAGGACTCCTTCCAGGTTTGTGCTGAGAAGTTTGCTGAGCTCGTAAGCGAGCGCACCAACGGTGCTTACAAGATTGAAATCTATCCGAACGGCTCCCTGGGCGGCGAGAGCGACATGCTCGATTCCATGTCCATGGACATGCTCGACATGGGCATCATCACCAGCGGACCATTCGTTAACTTCTCTTCCATGATGGGCGTTCTCGACATGCCCTACCTCTTCGCCAACAACGCAGAGGCCTATGCCGTTCTTGACGGCGAAGTCGGCCAGGAACTCCTTGACACCCTCGAGGATGCCAACCTGAAGGGCCTTGCCTATGCAGAGCGCGGTTTCCGCAATGTCACCAACTCTGTCCGTCCTGTAAACAACGCAGCTGACCTCAAGGATCTCAAGCTCCGCGTGATGGAGAACGAAGTGTACACGGCCACCTTCAAGGCACTGGATGTCAACGCTGTTCCCATGGCATGGGCTGACGCGCTGACCGCCATGCAGCAGAGCACCATCCAGGGTGAGGAAAACCCGATCAACGTCATCTACTCCTACAGCCTGTGGGATTACAATCAGAAGTATGTCACGCTGGACCGCCACAGCTACTCCACCGCGATCATCACCATGAGCCTGGCCAAGTTCAACGAGCTGGATGCCGACACTCAGAAAATCTTCAAGGAAGCTGCTCAGGAAGCTGCCGAGTACGAGCGTGCCTGGGTTGCCGATCAGGAAGCCTCTCAGCTGGCCGCTATCAAAGAGCACGGTGTTGAGGTTATCGAAGAGCCCGACGTCGACTCCTTCCGCTCTGCCGTCAAGTCTGTTTATGAAGCCTATCCGCAGTACGCTGAATACATCAACCGCATTCAGGCCCAGCTGGCTAAGTAATCACATCATCTCAGGCAGGGGATTAACCCCTGCCTTTTTCAAATGATTTCATACGTTCACAGAGGCAAATCATGCAAGCATTAAAGAAAATCAGCACCGTTCTGGACAAGGTCTGCGGTGTCTGCATCGTGATCATGCTCGGCCTCATGGTCATCTTTACCATGGCACAGATCATCTGCAGAACATGGTTTACCGCCCTGTCCTGGTCAGAGGAGGCGACCCGCTTCCTGCTGATCTGGTCCACCTTCCTCGGTGCCACCTGTGTCTACCGTCACAGCGGAAATATCGCCATCACTGCCTTACAGGGTGCCATGCCGCCCAAAGTCAAAAAGGTTATGGCCATTCTGGTTCATATCGTCTGCCTGGTCCTTTTTGTCATTCTGTTTGTTAACGGTGTTCAGTACTGCAGCAAGCAGGTCCGCATGGCTGCCGCCATTCCGATTAAGATGAAATATATCTACAGTTGTCTTCCCATCAGCATGGTCATTCTGGCCTTCCATGCACTTGTCATGATGCTGGAGGAAATCACAACGAAGCCGAAGGAGGACTGATCGTATGGCAGCCATACTGTTTTCCGTCTTTATCATTCTGCTGCTCATCGGCGTTCCGATCGCCTTCTCCATCGGCATGGCAGCATCTGTCACCATCGCCGCGGGCCTTGGCACGGATAAGATCATGATGGTCATCCAGCGGATGTTTGAAAGCTGCAACTCTTTTTCGCTGATTGCAGTTCCTTTCTTCATTTTTGCCGGCGACCTGCTTTCCAAAGGCAAGATTTCAAAGCTCCTGGTTGAGTTCTGCGAATCGCTCCTTGGCATGATCCGCGGCGGCCTCTCGGTCGTCTCTGTTCTGGCCGGCATGTTCTTTGCCGCCATCTCCGGTTCCGGTGCTGCAACAACTGCAGCCGTTGGCGGCACGCTGGTGCCCGAGCTCAAAGCCCGCGGTTACAGAGAAGATGCCTCCGCCGCCCTGATTGCAGCGGCCGGTACAATCGGCGTCGTTATCCCGCCCTCTGTCCCAATGGTCCTCTATGCGGTCATTGCGGAGGAGAGCGTCAACAACCTGTTCCGCGCCGGTTTCGTTCCGGGCTTTATGATGGGCGCTGTGCTCATCGGCATCGCACTGGTCCAGGCATACAAGCAGAACTATCCCAAGGGCGTTTCCCTGTCCCTCAAAAATGTTCTGTCATCCTTTGTTAAGGCCGTTCCCGGCATCCTGATGCCCCTCATCATCCTGGGCGGTATCTTCGGCGGCATCTTCACGCCTTCTGAGGCGGCTGCCATTGCCGTGGTCTATGCCATCCTGGTATCAGCCTTTATCTATCGCGACCTGACGCCAAAGTCACTCTTTGAGATCATGCTGGGCAGTGCCAGAACAAGCGCCGTCATCATGATCATCATCGCCTGCTCCGGTCCGTTCGGCTGGTGTCTCGCCAAGTGGAAAATCCCCGAGGCGATCTCCACTGCCGTACTCAGCGTCTCATCAAACAAGTACATCATCATGCTGCTCATCTCGATCATCATCCTGATCGCGGGCGTCTTTATGGAGACCTCATCGGCCATCATCCTGCTGACGCCAGTCTTCCTGCCCCTCATTCGGGCACTTGGCATTTCCACGCTGCATTTCGGTGTTCTGTTCGTCGTGGGCATTGCCATAGGCATGATTACACCGCCGGTTGCCATCAACCTGTTTGTCGCATCCGGCATTACCCGGCTGCCAATCGAGAAGATTGCAAAGGCCGTCATCCCCTATCTGATCGGTCTCATCATCGTCTTCTTCATGATCGTCTATCTGCCGATCATCTTCCCGGGTTTCATCATCTGACATGCCATCATGCAGCAGCCGTCCATCCGGACGGCTGTTGTTTTTCTATGCTCATTGGAAGGCTATCTGGCAAACAGTGCATCCCCGTCTATCAGATTCTGCGCAATGGAGACATATTTGCCTGGCTTTAAGCCGTTTGCCGAAATGATCGCGACATGAACCGCCTTGCATGGCTTTACCTTCTGCAAAAAGATGCTGACCCGCTGCTGCAGCTGCTCGTATGCTTCCCTCGTCATTTCAAACGGCTCATCTGTACTCTTAAGCTCACACAGATGGATGATGCCATCCGGCCTGTCAATCACCAGATTTGCCTGCGCCATCGCTCCCATTTCAAAGCATTGCCAGGCCGCCTCATGTGTTTCCACACCGCTGATTCCTAGCGCAGCCTTGATTTGCGGAACATGATGGAGGCATGTCCTAAAAAATGCATTTTTCCTCCATACAGAGTAAGCAGGCGAACGGTAAAACTGTGAAAAGGACGCATATTCCATTTTCCTGAGCGCTCGCAGCGCAAAAAGGGAAAAGGGATCCGCCAGCTGATAAAGCACCTCGTTTCTGTCCGGATATAGCGGATACGCATGGATAAACCCATTCTGTTCGAGTTCCTGAAGGTCTTTGGTCAGCACTGAACCGCCGCCAATCGCCTTTATTTCTGAAAGGCTTTTTCTTGATAACCCCATTTCAGCGTCTGAAAGTGTTTCAAGAATCGCCAGATGCTTCTCCGGTTTTCTGAACAGTGAGCGGATCAGGTTGTCATATTCGTTATACAGATCTCCGTATGGCTTAAAACAGAGTTCATCCATGTTCTGAATCAGACTGAGACGCTCATCCATCCGGTCCAGGTAGTATGGAATGCCGCCAAAGGCCATGTAACACTCAATCATCTCTGTTTTCGGCAGAATAATGCCATTGCCGGACAATAGTTTCTCACACTCACGCAGCGAAAATGGCATCAACTGAATCCGTTTCCTGATTCGGTTGTGAAATGCGCCATGATCATCAAGCAGGTGATTCATCATCCAGGAGGTTGCTGAGCCACAAACAATCAGCAGAAGATCCGTTTGTGCTGACCCCCAGCTGTTCCAGAACCAGTCCAATGCGCTCCTGAATTCTGACCTCGGTGTATCCATCCATGGAAACTCATCCAGGAAAACGACCCTTTTCCCACTGAGCGGTTCGCGGTATGCCGTGTCAAGAGACAGACAGTTCCAAAATCGCGAAAATGCCTCAAACCAGTCAGATGGAACTCTGTGGTCCGTATCTCCGGCCGCCAGGAGACGATCATGAAATGCACGCAGCTGCCCTGACATATTCTAATCCGACAAACCGGTTGCATAAAACGCAAACTTTGAGTGAAAGTATTCCCTGATCAAATACGTTTTGCCAGTCCGCATTCTGCCAAAGACGGCGACAAACTGAGGGCGATCAATCTGCAGGCACCTGCCCAGTATTTCTTTTTCCCTTTCTCTTCCAATAATCCGCATAGTAACTCCTATAAATCGCCGAAAACCATCTGATTATGTATTCTGCGGCGATTTATAGTCCAGAAATGCATTATAAATCGCCGCGCATGGCATTTTGCAATGAATCAGGCAGCCTTTTTCGGAGAAGAGTCGCGCGCCGGCCAACAGTCCCGACCTCACCTCATGGACCACAGCTGGCAGAACTGCTGCTGCATGAATGAATGAAGATCTGGAGATCGCATGGCAGTCGCAGTCCCGGCACGGTCATCTGTCAAATATCTTACCGACATTTCCAGTCGATTTTTGCACACAGTTTACAAGAATTTCCTGTTTGAGGGAAATCAGGTCTTTTCTATCGCTTTTGTGCTATAATCTGCTCTGTCTGTTTTTGAAGCATCAGCAATAATCAAAGCAGCAGATTAAAGGCCGAAACGTATCCGGCTACACCTGACACATTGACCCCAGACCGTTGTCCCGACTCATGTCAGCCAAATATGAAGGAGAATCTGTATGACCTCAATCCCGCTCCATAAACGAAGCCGGAGTTCACGTGTTATCCATATGACGGAGGGGCGTCTTCTGACGACCGTCCTGTACTATTCCATTCCGCTCATGATCTCAAGCACCTTGCAGTTGGTGTTTAATGCTGCGGATACCATCGTTGTCGGACAGTTTGCCGGCAATGAAGCGCTGGCTGCCGTCGGGTCTGTCGGGTCGCTCAATAACATGATCATCTGTCTGTTTGTCGGTCTGTCCATTGGCGTTAATGTCCTGGTCGCGAATTTTGTCGGCGCCAACCTCAACCGGGAGGTCTCTGACACCGTCCACACGGCCATTCTCCTGTCCGTTCTGGGCGGTGCCGCGCTCAGCGTCATCGGGTTCACTACCGCAAGACCATTGCTCTCGCTCATGGGAACGCCGGATGATGTGATTGATCTCGCTGTCCTCTACACGCGCATCATCTTCATAGGCATGCCTGTCACGATGCTCTATAACTTCGCTGCAGCGGTTCTGAGAGCCATAGGCGATACCAAGCGTCCTCTCTACTTTCTGACCATTGCCGGCGTCGTCAATATCATTCTGAACCTCATATTCGTCATCATCTTTCACATGAGCGTAGCCGGCGTAGCG
>JAFSZW010000109.1 GCA_017458865.1 Clostridia bacterium | reverse complement strand
TCGTGCCTGCTCGGCATCGGCTATCTGTCCGTCCGTTTCAAGCCGCGCAGCCTCATGCGCATCCCAGGCAGCGGCCTTCCGGGTCCGTTCCGTCTCTGCCTCACGCCGTGCAAGTTCCGCCGCATTTCGAGCATTTTCCGCATCCACACGGACCTGTTCAGCTGCAATTCGAGATCTTTCCGCATCCACGCGGGCCTGCTCTGCCGCATTTCGGGCACTTTCCGCATCCACGCGGGCCTGCTCAGCTGCATTTCGGGCACTTTCCGCCTCAGTTCGCGCCGCCTCGTCCGATTCCCGCACCTGTTCCGCCTCAATCCGGGCAGCCTCGGCCTGATTTCTCGCCGTTTCCCGCTGCTCGAGGACCAGATCTGTCGCCATGCGCTCTGCCTCGCGCGCAGTCCGGTCATTTTCAGCCTGGTTTCTCACGCTTTCAGCGGTTTCCCTCGCCGTTTCGGCCGTTTGCCGACCGGTTTCAGCGGTAACGCGTGCATTTTCTGCCGCATTGCGGCGCTGCTCCGCTGATGCCCGGTCCGATTCCGCCGCAACTCTCGCGGTTTCGGCCTGGCTGCGAACATCCTCGGCATTTTGTCTGGCCGTTTCCTGCGATTTACGGGTCTTTTCCGCTGTGACGCGTGCCGTTTCTGCAAGGGTCCGCTCATTTTCGGCCTCTGCTCTGGCGCTTTCCTGCACAGTCCGTTCCGATTCAGCGGATATCCGTGCCTGCTCTGCCTGCACCCGCAGGTTTTCCGCCGCACGCAGTGCCTCGCCCAGCGCCTCCGCTGTCTCAGCAGCCCGTGCTGCGCCGGTTCTCGCCTCATTGATCCTTGTAATCTCATACAGCAGCTCAGATATGGACGGCAGCGAGTCCGCGGGGTCCAGGAGCGGCGCATTCCTGTCATACGGCGGACGGACAAGGAGATGCATCCGCGCCGCTGAAATGCAGCCCTGGTCAGGCCCCATGATAAGCATTGTCAGCGTCAGGGTCCCGGGGATTTCAAGGCACGGCGTGGTCAGCACCGCCTCCGCCCACTCGCCGTTGACGCTGCCGGGAATCAGGACGGTCGCCCCGTCCTGTCTGTTTGCATACAGGTAAATGCTGGCACCTGCGAGCGAAACCGGCGCCCCGCCCTTTACCGTCCTGATTCGGACCTGGTGGGCGCCACTGTCCCCGCTGAGTGCCAGCGTCTGCCAGACGGATGGAACCTGCGGCCGGTCTAGATCCACGACTGCCTCAAATGTGTACGGCATACCTTTCCTCCTGATACGTCATTAACAAAGGCACATGCTCACCTGTCCGCCGGGTGCCCTGCAAAGTGCCGGATTGGGTCGTAAATGTCTCATCCTTTCCGGTATCGCAGACAGCCCTGAAACCAGGGACCAGGGAATGGGATCAGTAACACCCGCCGCCCCAGCTGGTCACAAAGGTCTGCACAAAGAGGTTCGCCTCAATCCGCGTCAGGCGGTCCGGAATCAGCGAGACCTCGTGCCAGGTGCCGCGCGTTATGCGGCCCTCCGACATGCGCAAAAATGGCACCACGTCGATCTCCCGAAGAATCCTGCCCTCGCTGTCCTGCAGCGCCTCAGCCGGGACCGGCGTGCCGTCCACCGTCACCTGAACGGAACTGGCCATGCTGCCCTCATAGATGCCGTAAACAATGCCGTGTTTGTGGTCCGGAATGGAAAAGCCATGGGTATGCCCGGGCAGCGTCACCGTGTGCGTGTGACCGGGTATGGAGACGCTGTGCGTATGGCCGGGAATGGAAACGGTATGGGTGTGCCCTTCCAGATTGACCTCAAGCGACGGGACAGTCACGGCCACACGGACGTTGTGCGTGTGCGGAAACCTGTGCTGATGCTGCATGCCGTGTTTGTGGCCGTTCAGGGAATGGCTGTGGGCATCCAGAGTGTGCCAGTGACTCATGCTGTGGCTGTGGTTGCCAATGGCATGCGTATGTCCGTCCACGGCATGCCAGTGGCCCATGCTGTGAGAATGCGCGCCGCCCTTGCCGGTGCTGCCGCCAGGACTTGAGCTGCCCGTATTGCCGCCAATGGACAGGGATTTGTTGTAGTTGGTGGACATGCCGCCGGTCTGTTTGCCGACAGCGGAAACGTAATGCGTATGCCCGACATTGAACGATACCGAGTCACTGAAATAGTGATGGTGGCTGTCCATGGACACGGTGTGCGAATGCGAGCCGCCGTCCCCCGTACTGGTCATGACGCCATCCCCGTTCCGGGCGGCCCCGGTGGTCAGCTCGCCGCTGCTCCCCGTCTGTCCGCCAGCCCCGCCGGTCACCGTCATGACGCCGTCCCCGTTTCGGGCGGCGCCCGTATTCATCTCTGCAGCGTTTCCCGTATTGCCGGTCGCCGCGCCCGTCTCATTCAGATACGCCCCCAGCGCATCCAGGGAGCCGCCGGTATAATCCCCCGCCACGCCATCCTGGATGGGTGTGCTGCTGGCAATTGTCTCGACGACCGTTCTTTGAACCGTTGTCCCCTTTGAACTGCTGGCTGCCGAACTGGTCTGGGTGCTTGCGCCGCCCGTGGAACTGGTTTCCGTGCTTGCGCCGCCTGCTGAGCTGGTCTGCGTGCTCTCCCCGCCGGATGACGTGGTGCGGCTTTCGCTCCCGCCCGCCGCAGCGCCGGTTGAGTAGGCGCGAAAGGGTGAGAGCGTAAAGGAAAGCAGCACCCGGTTGATTTTCCGGCAGCTGTCCGGCACATAGAATTTGAGCGTCGCCGGATGGGATTCATCTGCATTGTCCATGATCTGAAGCGGGAAGAGATTGGTCGCGCCCTGGGCGTACTGGACATGAATCGCGCTCTGCTGCGCAATCCGCTCAAGCATGGTCGACACATCCTCCGTCCTGTTGGCCAGCGTCACGGACGCCTCAAGCGGCTCCTTGTCCACATCCGCTTTCCTGAACTCAACCACGGTCGCGGTGCAGTCAATGCCCATGCCCGGGTCCGCGATGCGGATAACCCGTCCCTCGTCGATGCGGTCCCAGTCAAGCCCGGTCCGCCGGAAAAGATCCAGTGCGGAGATGGTGTAGCTCACCTGAGGGGTATCAAGCGCATGCAGATATGCCTTGCCCTTTTCATAGAGCACATCCGGGTCGCTGATGCTCGTATCAATGAGGTGCCTTGCAATGATCCCGTACTGCGCGGTATTCGGTGAGTCGATATACGGCAGGTGCTCGGTGTTCCCGGCCGCATCAAGGATCGTCGTCTGGTTGACGCCCTCGCCGCTGCCGAGACAGTACAGGCGCGTGCAGAGCCCGCTGATGTCCCGGCCCCGCCGGATGCCCTGCTCATTGCGGCCGTATCTCAGCTCACACTCGGGCCCTGTACCGCCGCGCAGGAGATTCAGCGTAAACGGATAGCTGTCCGTATCGTATGTAAAGTGATACGG
>JAFSZW010000108.1 GCA_017458865.1 Clostridia bacterium | reverse complement strand
GAGCTGTTCGGGGAACGCATGACCGGGGATGCGGATCAGCCGTTTTCCGGCATTGTCTACCGCGTGCGGAGGATCAATGGACAGCGCCTTTCATATGTGCGCATCCTGAGCGGCACACTGGCCCCGCGGCAGGAAGTGAATACGGTCCGCGGACCGGAGAAGATCCATGCGATGTATGAAGCGCAGGGACAGCGACTCAACAATGTGGACAGTGCATCTGCCGGGGACATTGTTGCGCTGACGGGCATCTTTGCCATCCCGGGAGAGCGGATCGGCAGCGATCCGGAACCGGCGGAGGTACCGGAGCCCATGATGGTGCAGGCACTGACGCCCGTGCCGCCGCTGACCGGGCAGCGCCTGCTGCAGGATTTGCGCGAACTTGAGGAGGAGGAACCTGAGCTGGCGGTTACGCCGACTGAGACGTCTGTTGAGGTGAGCCTCATGGGCAAGACCCAGCAGGAAGTGCTGGTTCAGATCCTTGAAGATCGGTTTGGCGACCGGGTGACGGCGGGAGAACCGCGCATCCAGTACAGAGAGACGATTGCAGCACCTGTAACGGGAATCGGACATTATGAGCCGCTCAGGCACTATGCGGAGGCATGGCTGAGGCTTGTGCCCGGTCTGCCTGGCAGCGGCATCACGTTTGAAAGCCGCTGTGCACCGAATTCACTCGATGAAAACTGGCAGCGCCTGATTCGAACGCATGTCTTTGAGCGCATCCATCCGGGGGTTCTGACCGGTAGCCCGATTACCGATATCCGGATTATTCTGATCGGCGGGCGATCGCATCTCAAGCACACGGAGGGCGGCGATTTCCGGGAGGCCACCTGCCGGGCGATTCGCCAGGGACTCATGCAGGCGGAAAATGTGCTGCTTGAGCCGTTTGTTGCATTTGAGCTGACCATGCCATTTGAGGTCAGCGCCAGGGTGACCGGCGATCTGATCGGCATGGATGCCCAGATGGAGATTCCGGAACATCTGGACAGTGGAGATGTTATCCAGCGCGGTACCTGCCGTCTGGCAGCCATCTATGCGTATCCGGAGCGGTTTGCATCTCTGACACATGGATATGGGCGATTTTCCATGCATTTCCATGGATACTATCCATGCAAACAGCAGGAGACTGTTGTTAAGGCGACAGGATACTCACCGACAACGGATGCTGAGCATCCATGCAACAGCGTGTTCTGCAGCCATGGTGCAGGCTTTCCGGTATCCTGGGACCATGTACGGGAGTGGGCCCATCTGACAAAGGATATGGAGGGATACGAAGATGCTTTCGATTCAGTTGGATGAGCACTCGTCCCTCTCACTGAGTGAACAGATTTACCGCCTGATTCTGCGGGAAATAGAGGCGCAGCACATTTTGCCGGGCGAACGCATGCCGTCCCGGCGTGAACTCGCGGAACAGCTGAAAGTCAGCACGACGACGGTTGAAACTGTTTATGAACACCTGGTCGATGAGGGGATCTGCGAGAGCCACCCGAGGAGCGGCCTGTATGTGCTGGGAGATCGTCCGGTACCTACGGTAAAGCATGTATCTGCGAAACCGGTGCGGTGGGATTTCGGCATTGGCGCGATGGATCCCGCGCAGTTTCCCTATTCAACCTGGGCGAAACTGATGCGGATTGTGCTGAGTGAACAGAGCGATGAGCTCCTGCGCACGGGAAACCCGCAGGGTAGTGCCGGGCTGCGCATAGAAATCGCGAAAATGGTCCAGCGGGTCCGCGGGATTGAGGTTGAGCCGGAGCGGATTGTTCTGGCTGCCGGAACGGATATCCTGGTCGCCATTCTGATTACACTCCTGGGGCGAGAACGCCTGTTTGCCGTGGAGGATCCGGGCTATTCAAGGGCCAGACGGATCCTGATCGCCGGCGGTGCCAGAATTGCACCGATTCCCCTGATGGACGGTGCCATAAATGTACGGGAGCTATATCAGGCCGGCGCAGGCGCAGCGTATGTAACCCCAGGCAGGCAGTTCCCGACAGGACAGGAAATGTCCATGGACTGCCGGAAACGCCTCATGAGATGGGCGAAAGAGACGGGGGCGTACATCCTCGAGGACGATTATGAGAGCGAGTTCTCCTTTAGCGAAAAGCCGCTCCCGCCGCTGACCGCCCTGGATGAGGACGGTCGGGTGGTCTATATCAACACCTTTGCCAGAACGCTGGCACCGGGACTGAGGATCAGCTACATGATCTTGCCGGAGACGCTGCGGGGCAGATATCTGGACCTGTACAGTGCCTGCAGTGTTCCTGGATTTGAGCAGGCGACACTTGAAAAATTCATGGCAGGCGGGTATTATGAGAGACACATCAAGCGGATGCGTCAAATCTACCGGGAACGCCTTGCCTGTCTTGAGGCGGAAATCAACCGGCTGCAGCTGGGCGAGCTGCACAAGAACCGGTCCGGACTGTTTGAACTGCTGAGTGTACACAGTACGAAATCAGCAGAGCAGCTGACAGCCATCGCCGCAGACGCAGGTGTAAAGATGACCGCGCTTTCCGAGTATAGCGTACTGCCGGAACAGACGGCGGAGAACAGAACTGTTTTGCTGGGTCTTGCCGGAATGGATGAGGCGAAAATCCGGGAAGGACTCGAGATGCTCAAAAAAGTGTGGCTGGACAAAGCCTGAACGCGAAAAAAGGAGCGGGACGGCAGCAAGCAGTCATGTTGCAAATGTGAATGACGGATACCGGATAAGAGGCAGCGGCGGAAGATCCGGCAAATCAGAGAGGAGTTTAACGATGAAAAAAGTGATTCATACACCGAAGGCCCCGGCAGCCATAGGGCCGTATTCTCAGGGGATTGAGGCAACGGGCAGAATGATATTCGTATCCGGCCAGATCCCGATTAATCCTGAGACGGGGAATATTGAGGCGGACACGATTGAGGGCCAGACGCGTCAGGCGCTTACCAATGTGCAGAACATCCTGGCAGCAGATGGTGCGTCCATGTCGGATGTCGTCAAGACCACGGTCCTCCTGGCGGATATCGCTGACTTTACGGCGATGAACGGCGTCTATGCCGAGTTCTTCAGCGGTGACTGCCCGGCGCGCGCTGCGTTCCAGGTTGCTGCGCTGCCGAGGGGAGCAAAGGTTGAAATTGAAGCGATAGCCGTCGTTTGATATGGCACAGGATCGCTGATTCAGAGGTGAAGTTTTCGCCGCCTGAATCAGCAATTTTGCTATCCTGGATGAGAGCGGCCGGGAACTTTGGAGAGTCCGGACAGGTCATTTCGTGCGTTTCGCTTGGCAGACAGCAAAGCGCCGGGGTGTGAGGATGTTTACCGTCCGGCTGAGCGCCCTGCCGGCGGATGAATTGGGGAGGATGGAATGCGGAAGAGGAGACTTGGAAAAACCAACCTTATGGTCAGCGAAATCGGATTTGGTGGTGAGTGGCTGGAACGGCATACCGCAGAGGAAGTGAATGCGGTGATTAACTGTGCCGGAGAGTTGGGCATCAACATCCTGGACTGCTGGATGCCGGGGCCGGATGTGCGGACGAATATTGGCAATGCCATCGCCGGAAAACGCGGGCAGTGGATCATTCAGGGGCATATCGGCTCTACATGGCAGAACGGGCAGTATACCAGAACACGGGATGTTGAGCAGTGCAGGATCGCGTTTGAGGATCTGCTGAGGCGGCTCAGGACGGATTACATTGACCTTGGCATGATTCACTATGTGGATCTTGAAAGCGACTGGAATACTGCTTCTCAGGGACCGTTCCTTGACTATGTGCATGAACTCAGGGATGAAGGCAAGATTCATCATGTGGGGCTGTCTACGCACAATCCTGAAATCGCACTGAAGGCGGCGGAGAGCGGTCTGGTCGAGATGATTCTGTTCAGTGTGAACCCGGCGTTTGATCTCATGCCGCCGACAGATGATCTGATGAACTACTTCGGCGATTTTGAAGACCAGGGAATGCACGGCGTGGATCCTGTACGTATCAGGATGTACAGGCGATGCGAGCAGCTGGATATCGGGCTGACATGCATGAAGCCGTTCGCAGGCGGTCGTCTTTTTGACGCCCAGCGCTCACCCTTCGGCGTTGCACTTACGCCGGTTCAGTGCATTCATTACTGCCTGACAAAGCCGGCGGTCGCCTCTGTTCTCTGCGGATATGATACACCGGAACACGTTAGAGAAGCAGTGTCATATGAGACAATAGATGATGCGGCAAAGGATTACGCCAGCGTGCTTGCGGCAGCACCGCATCATTCATT
>JAFSZW010000107.1 GCA_017458865.1 Clostridia bacterium | reverse complement strand
GTGGAGGGATGAACAGATGAGTGAAGCGCTGAAAGAAATCATGAAGGATGAGTTTGAAAAACGGGAGAAGGAGACGACTGTGAATCACATCCGTGACGTAATGGAGAAGCTTTCCTACACTTCTGACCAGGCGATGGATCTGTTTAACATTCCGCAGGCACAGCGACCGATGTATGCGGCGATGGTGTGATTCGGCCGAGGATATCTTTGCATTGATTTGTTCTGCCAGCACCGCTGCTGGCTTTTTTTCTCATAAGAAGGGAGGTGAGAATTATCGTTTTCTACCATGACATCTCTGAAACAACTGCGCTGTCGATGGCATGTGCTCACTCTTCTCAAAGAGAGTAATGGGCTTGGAGTGTTGGATAGGAAGACCAATACCAGAAATGTCCGACAGAGGATTTACTTAGATAGACGAACAATCAAAAATTTTAAATTGACATTGTTCGTGTAATTATAACACAGCGGTTCCCTTGTCATCCGGCTTTTTTTATTTTCAAAAAATAACGAAAAATATCCTAAAATGGATTGACATGCAGTGATGGCTATGATAAACTAATAAATGATGAAACTATTCATTTTCTGATGCGAAATGTATTGAATTTTAGTAAAATTTTAAAAGACAACGAAAGAAGGGTAATATGATATCAGAGGACTTTGATGTTCGTTATGAAAACCTGAGAATGGGCGGGAAACTGGTTGAACTGATGCATTACCGTGGAGAGAATCAGGAGGTTGTGATCCCAGACGAAATCGATAAAATAAACAAGGATGCGTTTGCAGGAAAACAGATCACGTCTCTGGTAATAAGAATACCGATCTATAACAAAATTTGTAACATTCACCATCTTGAAAGCCTGAGGAAACTTGTCTGCGCAGATACAAGCACAACAAGCGTATATGTCAATGTTCAGGATTTAGCTAAACAATTTCCTGTGCTTGAGGTGTTTGAATGCAGGAATGCCGAACAAGTGAATTTTTCGTTCGGGAATTATCAGAATGAAAAGCTTCCTTTGTTCCGCTTTCCTGATCCTGAATTGAAGAAAGTAACGATCTTTACCTGGTATAAAGGTAATAATACGCAGAGAAAGATTTCTCTGTATGCGCCGTATGTCTCACCTGGGATGGTGGATAGGACACTCCGCTGTTCCCTGATTGAAACCTATGTCGCACATCCGGACTGGTATGATGAGGCAGCCAGCCAGAAAATAGATAACTGGCTCAAAAAAAATGGGGACATATTTCTGCCGCTCTGTATGAAAAACGGATATCAACTTGTTATTCATCATCTGGTATGTGAGAAGAAGATACGGTTTCCTGCCAGAGTCTACGATACACTGATTGAGAAGGCAGAGGCAGATAATGATACGGCGATGAAAGCGGCGTTGCTCAGTGCAAAGGGACAGTATTATGATCTGGCCAAACTTAATCAGCGAAATGAAACGCTGGCCATGAATGATCTTGAAAACCCGATGCGGGTGCATGCCATGCAAAAGTACTGGTCATGGTTGACTGCGGGGGATGAATCGCTGTGCATCAACAAGATGAAGAATGATGCCTTTGAGACGACTCTGAATCAGGTGTATGTCCCAAGTGAAATCGGCGGAAAAAAGGTCAGACAGGTAAGCGGTTCGGTCTTCCAGAATGCGAAGGCGAGGGAGATCATTTTTCCAGAGGAGATAGAGGTCATTCAGGGTCCACTGTTTCATGGCAGCAACCATATTGAACGTGTCCGGTTTGATGGACCTGTCCGGGTGATTCCGGAAAGGTGCTTTCAGAATGCGTATAAGCTGAGACAGGTGACATTTTCAGGAATGGATTACTGGATTGGGGAGATGAGCGGCAGCGTATTGCCGGATACGGATTCGAGGGATCAGGAAAAGGATCCATGCACGATGCTCATCATGCAGTCTGCTTTTGAGAACTGCACACATATAGAAAAGCTGTTCCTGAATCATGCTGTTCTGTCAGATGAGGCGTTTACACGATCCGGTCTGGAGACGATAACACTCAGGGACGTTCTGGTGATTCCGCGTTCCTGCTTTGAGGACTGTACGGAGATGACCTCAGCAGATATACGCGGAACGGTTGTAATTGAGTACAACGCTTTCTGCAACTGCCGTAATCTGACCGAACTGCATGTTTCCGGGCATCTTGCAGCAGTTAAAAATCAGGCGTTTTATATGTGCTACAGTCTCAAAACAGTGTACATGCACAATGTGCGATATCCGTCAGTAATCAAAAAGTTGATTAAGAACGGTCGGAACAACAATATCGAATTTGTGCCGGTGAACGACGGTTGATGCAGCACACGGAGGTGTAAAAAGACGGTGCCCTGCCTGAGGGGATAAATAAAGGCATGCCGGGAGATTGAGTTTTCACATCTCTTCACACATTCGATGAACCTCGCGAAGGATAATTGCCAGGCCTGCAGGTGCATAAAAACAGACGGTGCATTGCACCGTCTGTTTTCGTGCCCGGATGATGTCATCTGAGCTACAGATTTAATTATGCGCCGAAAATGGCACCAAAGTTCGTCATGAGCGTCTCCATCAGGCCGCTGATGTCATCCTGGCTCATCTCATCAACGTTGATGATCTCGGCTGCCGGCTCGATGGTGACTTCCTCACCAATGATGCTGTTGAAGCGGATCGTGGCGGCGGGATCCTCATACCCGGCGATGTTCAGCGTGAGGTAGCCAAGGCTGAGACCGTCCGAATCGATGCTCTTGCCAAAGAGGGTGAACATCGGGCTCAGATTGCCGTTGTCATCTGCCATGTTCAGGGAGAGCGTGAAGGTCTCCTCATTGCCCTCATCTGTTGCTGCAGCGTCAGTGACCAGGGAGATGCTGAAGCTGGGCGTGAGCTGTTCGGTTGTAAAGACACCGAACGCAAGCTCACAATTGATCAGCTTATCGGCGTTAATGCTGAAATCAAAGGTCATGCCGTTGGCAGCCTCGTCCTCAGTTTCGGTCACGGCGGCGATGGCACCGCTGAGACCATAGGAACCATCAGCACCCATTATAGCCTGCGCGTCAAAGGCAGTCGAAGTCACTTTGTTTTCCGTCGTGAATTCGTTGGTCGTTTCGTCGTAACCGGTATAAATCGTGGTATTGTAGCTGACCGTGCCGGTCAGGTTGAAGTTGCTCATGTCCTCGCTTACAGAAACGGCCAGGTCAAGCATATAACCGCTTTCCGGGATAAATGAGGCAAGGGATGTTGCCATGGAATCGAGCATCGAATTTGCGCTTTCATCGCTGTCAGCCATGCCGAACAGGGAGAAGAGCTTGCCAACGGAGCCGGATGCCTTGATATCGTTAACGAAGGCATTGACGACAGCACTGGCAGTTTCAGCGGACAGACGAATGATGATCTGGCCGTCCTCGGTGTAGTCCATCTCAAGGCCGTTCATGGCGGCTGCAAGGGTGTTGTCGAAGTTGATGCTCTGGATAAGCTGCAGCGCCTCAGCACTCTGCGCCTCAGTCATGCCGCTCTGGGTGGAAGTCTGAACGGACTCAAGGAGGCTGCCAAGCTTCTCATAGGACATGTAGAGCGCCTTGTCGCCCAGCAGATTGCTGTGCAGCTCAAGGCCGCTTTCCTTCGAGACCAGGGTCAGATCCATCACAGAATTGTCGCTGTACACCAGTTTGACAGAGGCGACATTTGAATCATTGTGGAAGACAATTTCACACTGTTCAATGAGATCGGCGAATGCAGCGAAATCGCCCAGGCCGAGATCGGTCAGGAGATTCTTGTTGACAGAGGCGCTGAGGGCGTAGTCGATGATCGGCTTCGTCGGCTCCTCGGTCCAGATGCCCTGGGAGATCTCAAGGCAGAATGCCTTGTCCTCATCCGTCAGGGGCTCATAGACGACGTTCTGGGGATCGTCCGTATTCGGGTGAATCAGGTAGAGCTCCATGAGGAAGTCCTCATAGATGGTGGAAACGGTCCGGGAATAATCATCCTCAACCATGACATAGGTGTTGCCGCCCTCTGAAACGAGGACCTCACTGCGGAACGTGCCTTCCGTGTAGTTGTTATCAACGACAGACTGGATGTACTCATCGAGCATCTCATCCGTGTAGTCGTTCAGATTGTAATGCAGGCCTCTTTCAGCCGGGCTGATGGAGATGTATACATCACCGACGCCTTCCCTTGTAACGACGGATGTAAAGAGCTGGTCAGCCAGTTCATCCGCGACCGGAAGAAGGGTGATCTGAACCGGATCCTTTACCTCAAGCGTGACATTAACCGGCATGAGCGCCTGATTGCCATCCTGGTCCATGATAACGAGCGTACGCTCCCACAGGGTTACCTTGCCGGAGATTTCCTCGGTAACGAGTTCCTCGGCAAATGCGCAGGCACAGAGCAGCGCCATGATTACGAGGCAAGCAATAATGATTCTCTTCATCTGAATCCTCCTGTTTCATAAATCGGGTGATGGCAGTCCGGATCAGCCCTGCTCAGATGCAGAGGCGACACCGTAGTTGATTCTCTGCACAAGGCTCTGCATGATGTAGCCGGTCTTGCCGGTTGCCTCATCAAGCACCTGGCACCAGCCATTGTACTCGGAGAGCACCTTGAGCTGATAGCCATAGTAGTAAACGCCCAGAATCTGGGATTCCTTGCTCGGCTGAGCTCTGAGATTCACGAAGTTGTTGGTCGGGTTGACGATGACATAATACTGTCCACCATTGTACACATTGCCTGCAACCGGCTGAGTGCTGTAGGTCTGAGCGACACCGGTTGAGCCGGTTACGTAGCGGCTCGGTACATAGCCGGTTACGCCGTTTGCATTGACCTGGAGCCACTGACCGGTATAACCGGTGACAACCAGCGGGCTGCCGTTTGACAGCTTGGTCAGGATGGTTGCGCCCTTGTTCGCACGGTTGCGGACATTGAGGACGCCACCGTTGGTTTTGACGTTGGCATTGTACGGGGTCACCTGCGTTACAGGTGCAGTGGACGCGGGGACGGACGGTGACTTTGCCTTAGAGCTGTTGCTACTGCTGCTCCTGTTGCTGCTTGAGGAGGAGGAGCCTGAATACTCCTCATCGAGTGCGGCAAGGCCGATCATCAGACCAAGGAACGCCTCAATATCTTCATCTGACATGTCGTCCCATTCGTCTGCCAGCGAAACCACGGGGGTCAGGCAGAGCGGCAGGGCAAGGACCAGGACCAACAGGGTTGCAATGATTTTTTTCATCTGAACAAATCCTTTCTGTGCAACTTTGGGTGAAAGTTTACTCTATGAAAAACAGGAACCCCCTCTTTAGGATCTCCCGGTTTCATGACAAGTACTGGCATGGCATCACAGCCATCCATGGGCACTTTCAGACAGAAAAACCGTCACGATAATG
>JAFSZW010000106.1 GCA_017458865.1 Clostridia bacterium | reverse complement strand
CTTTCGCGGAATAAACGCTCACATGTTCGCATTTTTTCCACGACTCTACTCGACAGTTGATCTTTCACGTGCTGCAAAATCGGTGCCGATTCTGAGCTAAAATGCAGAGAAAACCAAAATTCGAATTTTGCCGGATCCGGTTTTGGTTTAATCTCAACTCATACACGCAGCGCTGCATGAAGGATGGAACCTGTTGAAAACCCGAAATGGACCCGGCTGTATGTCAAGGGGACAAAGATCTAGGCCATGCCGGAAGAGAGGCGATCTGGGACAGAAAACCCAAAAAGATGCGATTTTAGTCGTTTTAGTCGATTTTTTCTGGAAAGGGCTCTGCGGGGGATTGACAGGGCATGGAAAAGCTGTTATGATCTCCAATCGAGCCGCACGGAGACGGTTCTTAAAAATGTCTTCGGACTACCGGTATCCGGCGAGTATTAGAAAATGGAGGTGTCACCAGATGTACGCAATTATCGCGACGGGTGGCAAACAGTATCGCGTCAGTGAGGGTGACGTTATCTATGTCGAGAAGCTCGACAAGGACGTTAACTCTACCGTTTCCTTTGATGTCCTGCTTGTGGGCAATGACGGAGATGTAAAGATCGGAACCCCGACTGTTGAGGGTGCCAGCGTTGAGGGCAAGGTCCTCGGACAGGTTAAGGGCGAGAAGATCATCGTCTATAAGTACAAGTCCAAGAAGAACTACCATCGCAAGAATGGTCATCGTCAGCCGTATACGAAGGTTGAGATCACCAAGATTGCCTGAGGATGAACAAAGTAACCGTGGTAATGGCCTCGGGACGCATCGCCGGATTTATTTCCAGCGGGCATGCCGGAGCCGATAAGGATGGCGGTTATGATCTCGTCTGCAGTGCGATTTCAGCCCTGACCATAACGGCGGTAAATGCACTCGAGAAAGTCGGCGGCATTAATCCCCGGGTTGAGGTGGAAGACGGATATCTTTCCTGTTTTCTGCCGGGCGGCCTGAGTGAGCGGCAGAGTGAGACCGCGGAAATTATTCTGCAAACCATCCTGACAGGACTTAACGACATTAAGGATGAATATCCGAAGTGGATTCGGATTGAGACAAGAAACGGAGGCAGAGCAAATGCTTAAGATGAATCTTCAGCTCTTCGCTCATAAGAAGGGCACAGGTTCCTCCCACAATGGACGCGACAGCGAATCCAAGCGTCTTGGCGCAAAACGTGCGGATGGACAGTTTGTATTGGCTGGCAACATTCTGTATCGTCAGCGTGGAACGCACATCCATCCTGGCACAAACTGCGGGATTGGTGGAGACGATACCCTCTTCGCACTGGTCGATGGCGTAGTACGCTTTGAGCGCCTTGGCAAGAAGAGGACCCAGTGCAGCGTCTACCCGGTAGAGCAGTAAATTGGGATTCCAGGAGCACCGATACTGTCGGTGCTTTTTTCTTTTATGCATATTAGGTGACCGGGCAGTTTCTGTGTGGTCAATCCGATTTTGCAGCTTGCCTGCAATCTGAGGATAGAGTATAATCAAAGCATCATTTGAGTGCAGGATAAATCAGGGCTGTGCCGGACACAGATGTGCGGTCACAATGCCTTTTTGATAAACAAGGGGAGGAAACCGGATGAAAATGGTAAAGAAACATGCTGGACTTGCGGCGGTTCTGGTCGTCGGGCTGGCAATTGCGGCGGCTCCCTATCTGACATCCATAGATCCGGACAGCCGGGTGTTCCGTTCGGCCGTTTTGCCGCTTCTGCTGCTGCTGGCATCGTATTTTCCGGTGAAAGCAGCATATCAGTCCCACAGCGAACCGGCACTGAGATACGGGTTGATCTTTGGCCTGATCTTTGCCTTCTTTCTGGGCATAGGAAGCGAACTTGGCGTATATGGGGCATTCCTGCCGGGAATGGGCAGCATGATCAGGCGGCTGGCTGTGCCGGTGATGGCAGCACCGTTCCTAGGTGCACTCTTTTCATATGTACTCGCCTGGGCGCCGGACGGGCATGCAGTCAGGCAGCAGCATATGCGGTGGCTGCCCTGCTTCCTGGGCATTCTTGGATGCTATCTGCTGGTGTTCCTTGCATATTTTCCGGGCATTGTCAATTACGACTTCTTTACAGAACTGCTGCAGTATCAGCGCGGGCCGTACTTTGGCG
This sequence comes from Clostridia bacterium, assembly GCA_017458865.1. GTDB lineage: Bacteria > Bacillota > Clostridia > Christensenellales > Aristaeellaceae > Ventricola. The sequence continues at coordinate 4,952 of JAFSZW010000106.1, read as the reverse complement.
CGCATCCGGTTTTCCATACTATCCTGACCGGTGTCCTGTTCTCACTCGGGTACAACCTGACCGGCTCATACACACTGGGCGCTGCCATGTACTGCATCTTTCAGATACTGGTAATGGCTGCAGCCTATGCGTACGTGGTCTGCTTTGTTTCAAAGCGCGTTCCCAGGCATGGCGCATGGTTTATGCTGGCGTTCTTTGCACTGTTTCCGGTCCATGGGCTTATGTCCGTATCGACGGTAAAGGATGCCATGTTTGCGGCAATTCTCGCGCTGCTGGTGATTCAGCTCTGGCATGTTCAGGAGGATCCGCAGCTCTTTACATCGGATCGGGGGCGGCAGGTAGGGATCATCCTGACCTGTCTTACCCTTTCACTGCTCAGGCATAACGGTATATTTTCCTATGCCTTTGCCTGCATCGCGCTGCTTGTGATCTGCCGGAACAGACAGGCGGTTATCCTGACAGCTCTGATCCTGGTGGTTTCCCTGTCAGTGCCCAAAGCGCTCCGTATGGCGGTGTCCGCATGGGATACGCCGGCCAGCGAGATGATGTCTGTTCCCTGTCAGCAGCTCATGCGGACAGCCAAATATGCCGATATGCCTGAGGAGGAACGAGATGCGCTCAAAAGCTGGTGGGCAGAGGGCTCCGTAGATATGTATCGTCCCTATTCGGCGGACACGGCCAAAGGCGGGAACTTTGACTATAAGCGATATACAAAGAACAAAGGCGAGTTCTGGCAGACATACCTGACCTATGGCCTCCGGTATCCGGGAATCTATCTTGAGGCGTTCCTGCAGAACTGTGCGGGCATCTGGAATCCGGACGACATCAGTCACGCCCATGCCATGGATTCGGAGGGCTGGGATTTTGTCTACACAAAGACGGAAATCATCTTCCCTGAGGAGGCTGGGACACTGGAGCAAAAGCCGGTATTGCGGCATCTGTATTCGTTCCTGCAGGGCATAGCTCATTCGTCAAGGCATGAGCGGATCCCGCTGGTCTCTCTGATCTTCAGACCGTCCATGTATGTCTATGCGCTGCTGCTGTTGACCATGGTCACGCGGGTTCGCGGGACGAAACGGCAGCGAATGGTGTTGCTGCCAATCTGGGGCATAATTCTCTCGTATGTCTTTTCGGCCTGTATCCTGGTCCGGTATGCCTACTCATTTATGGCCTGTGTGCCGGTTGCCTTTGTTCTTGTGTACCTCTCCGGCCAGGATGCCGGAAAGGCCTGACAACACGCAATATGAGCAAAGCCTGCAGATGAGGATACACCCTCGCAATACCAGATGGGCAAAAGATAGCTCAGCCTGGCCAGGAATGAGATTTAGGGCCAGAGGGCCTGTATATCGGTAGGATGGATCGCGAGGGGCTGCACAGCCTGGATGAGGGAAAAGGTCACACGGGATTCGGACAGGGGAACGATATGGCACAGATAAAGACCAATGCAATTATCATCGGGCGAACGGATTACAGGGACAATGACCGCATGCTGGCACTGTTTTCGCCGACACTGGGTCGGATAGATGCCATTGCAAGGCGGGCAAAGTCACCGAAGAGCCCATTGCTTTCTGCCAGTGAACTGTTCTGCTCAGGCGAGTATGTGCTCTATGAGACAAAGGAACATGCAACGGTCGTCTCATGTCAGGTGACGGATGCGTTTTATCCGATAAGGGAGGACTATGAGCGGTTCAGTCATGGCACGCTGATGCTTGAGATGAGCCGTGCGATTGTGCAGCCGGGCCAGGAAAATGAGCGTTTCTTTCTGCACCTGATCCGATCCCTGGCACATCTTGCCTATGGCAGCTACCCGCCGAAAAGTGTCACAACGGTGTTTATGATGGGCCTGCTTTCCCTGAACGGATACAAGCCGATCGTTACAAGGTGCATGCAATGCGGGAAAGCGGTCGATGCAGGCAGAGCGGAGCAGGAGGCGATTCGGTTTTCAGCCGGTGCAGGCGGTATTCTCTGCGGCAGTTGCAGGCAGGAAGGCTCGGTGCTGCTGGATGGAAAGGACATAGCGGATCTGCAGCAGATCATGCGCAAAGGTCTGGATGCACTGGATGGGGGGCTTGATGTTTCCGGCAGAGTGTATTCGGCCATTCTTGAAATGGTAAGGAATCGGACAGAGAGCAGCTTTCAGTCAGACAAGATGATTTTCTGAGAATCGCTGCCGGAAACGGCTAGACAATAACGACAGAAAAGGTACAGAAAGGGAGGAACAGTCATGGATGAGAGAAAATTAGCAACGCTGAAATCCTGGATTGAGAACGGAAAGCGGATTGTTTTCTTTGGCGGAGCAGGTGTTTCGACGGAAAGCGGCATTCCGGATTTCCGTTCGGCGGACGGTCTGTATAACCAGAAATACGCCTATCCGCCGGAGACGATTATCTCAAATACCTTCTACAGGCGGAATCCCGAGGTCTTTTTCCAGTTTTACCGTGAGAAGATGCTCTTCCCGGACGCCAAGCCCAATATTGTCCATCTCAAGCTGGCAGAATGGGAGCGTGAGGGCCGTCTCCTGGCGGTTGTGACGCAGAATATTGACGGACTCCATCAGGCGGCTGGCAGCAAGCGCGTATATGAGCTGCATGGCAGCGTGCACCGTAATTATTGCCAGAAGTGTGGGAAGCTGTTCAATCTGGCTGAGCTTATGGCACTTCCCGGCGTTCCGGTCTGTCCTGCATGCGGCGGACGGGTTAAGCCGGACGTTGTGCTGTATGAGGAAGGCCTGGATCCGGAGGTTACATACAAGGCAGTGGAGGCGCTCCGTCAGGCGGACGTCCTTATCGTAGCAGGCACATCCCTTTCCGTCTATCCGGCAGCAGCATACCTGGATGCGTATCAGGGGAAACAGCTGGTGCTGATCAACAAAACAGCGACCAACCGGGACGACATTGCGGATCTGGTCTTCCACGAGAAGCTTGGTGAGGTATTCAGTCAATTGCCATGACAAAGCAGACGGCACTTTTTGAACAGGAAACAGAGCAACCCCTGGCTGCGAGGATGCGGCCGAGGGATCTGGATGAGTTTGCAGGACAGCAGCACCTGCTGGGGCCTGGAAAGGTCCTGCGTCGTCTGATCGAGGAAGACAGGATAAGCTCCATGATCTTCTGGGGCCCTCCCGGTGTTGGCAAGACGACGCTTGCCAGGATCATTGCGAACCGGACAAAGGCGAAGTTTGCGGACTTTTCTGCTGTGACCGGGGGCATAAAGGAAGCACGGTCCATCATGGAGCAGGCGGACGAGGGACGGCGTTTCGGCGAGCGGACCATTCTGTTTGTGGATGAGATTCACCGTTTCAACAAGGCCCAGCAGGATGCGTTCCTCCCGTATGTCGAAAAGGGCAGCATTATCCTGATCGGCGCGACGACGGAGAATCCGTCATTTGAGATCAACGGGGCACTTCTGTCCCGCTGCAAGGTGTTTGTGCTGCAGGCACTTTCACCGGATGACATTACCCGGATGCTTGAACATGCCCTCAAAGATCCGCGCGGTTTTGGCGATATGCGGGTGAATATCGGGCAGCCGCTCCTCAGGCAGATCGCGTCCTTTGCCAACGGGGATGCCCGCATGGCGCTGGGCACACTTGAGATGGCTGTCCTCAACGGGCATGTTGACGCGGAGGGGACGGTTACCGTTGAGAGTGAGATCCTTTCCCAGATTACATCGAAAAAGTCGCTTCTTTATGACAAGAACGGGGAAGAGCATTACAACATCATCTCAGCACTGCACAAGTCAATGAGAAATTCGGATCCGGATGCGGCGGTATACTGGCTGGCCCGCATGCTTGAGGCAGGCGAGGAGCCACTGTATATTGCGCGGCGTCTGGTCCGTTTCGCAAGTGAGGACGTGGGTCTGGCGGATCCGAGAGCGCTTGAGCAGGCGGTAGCGTGCTACCAGGCCTGTCACTTCCTCGGCATGCCGGAGTGCAACGTTCATCTGACGCAGGCAGTTGTTTACCTGGCCATGGCACCGAAATCGAATGCGCTTTACATGGCCTATATGGCAGCAGCAAAGGATGCCCAGACCCGTCTTGCTGAACCGGTGCCGCTCCAGATCCGGAATGCGCCGACCCGGCTCATGGACAGCCTTGGTTACGGAGAAGGCTACATCTACGCACATGATACCGAGGAAAAGCTCTCGGCGATGCATTGCCTGCCGGAGGACCTTGTCGGCACGACGTACTATGTGCCGACAAACCAGGGGATAGAGAGCCGGTATGCGCAGCGGCTTTCTGAGATCAAGGCCTGGAAGCAGGCACATGATAAAGGACAGTCCGGGTAGGCTATATGCCTCCGGAACTGCAGTGAATCCATTTAAAATTGCCCAATCAATTGCTTTGGTTATTGGGGAATAATGCACTTGAACTTTGGCGGTCGGATGCCTATAATTTGGTTTCGCCGTAAGGAGGGCATTATTCATATGGAGATGAAAACATTCCTGTCAGTCGCGATCGCGCTTTTTGCGGGATTGATGCTGACGCGTGTATTTAAAAAAGCGGGATTCAATTTCCCGGATGTCACTGCGTTCCTGATTGCCGGCCTTTTGATCGGTCCGTATGGGATCGGCCGGTTTGGAATCAGCGGTGTCGGTTTCTCGAGTTACGCGGACGTCCAGGCGGTAAAAATACTGAATGAGTCCGCGCTTGGCTTTATCGCGTTCGCTATTGGCAGCGAGTTCCGGCTGGAGGAACTGAAACATACCGGGCGAACGGCAACAGTTATCGGTATAGTCCAGGCAGTTGTCGCATCGCTCATCGTAGACATTGTGCTGATTGTCATGCACTTTGTTTTGGGCGAGGAGGTTCTGCCGCTGACGGTTGCCATCGTGTTGGGCGCGATTGCCTCCGCGACTGCTCCGGCTGCAACCCTGATGGTCGTCCGCCAGTATAAGGCAGAGGGACCACTCACAAAGCTGCTGCTGCCGATCGTCGCACTGGATGACGCGGTCGG
>JAFSZW010000010.1 GCA_017458865.1 Clostridia bacterium | reverse complement strand
TTCGGCATGAAGAGCATGAACCGCATCGCCGAAAAATACGACGGCATGCTCACAGCAGAGCAACAGGGCAAAATGTTTTTCCTTGACATTCTCCTGCTTGCCCCGGAAGGGAAGGACTGAACGTGTCCCAGATCGAACGAACGGTCCTGCAATGATTGACACCCGGATTTTCAAAGCCTGTCAGACTACATGCTGACAGGCTTTTTTTGCAGATAAAGCACGCTTTCCGTCTGATCAGTGAGCATGTCCAATCCTGATGCTGATTTCCTGTTTACGATGCAAAACAGCTCAGTTACGATGTATACGTTGTATGGCAGTGCACCTCCTGATACAGTATAGCCATCAAAACGACCTGCCAAGGCAGGCGAATAAAAGGAGGTTTCCCCCGTGAAAAAGTTACTGATTATGCTGGCCGTCCTGGTTCTGACCCTTTCTGTATTTGCTGTCGCATCTGCTGAAATCAAAAGCTCTTACAACCTGAGCGACGTCCATTACATTGATGCTGTTGGCTGGTACTGGACCAGCGACACTTCCCTGGTGCTGCGCGACGATGCCAACTACGAGCTCTTCTACCGTGAATATGCATTCGGCACCACTGACCCCGGTCTCAAGGCAAACAAGCTGATTGTGTACCGCGGAACCTATTCAAGCGTTGAGTCCGCAGATGACGAGGCCTGCCATTTCGACATTACCCTGAATACCTGCGACGGCATCTACTATGAGCAGCATGGAAAAGGCTATGGCCGGAATACGCTTGCCGTTGCCATGGTACTTGATACCGACAACTGGACCGATGACATGACCGATATCGCTTTCCCGGACGGTTCTGATAACGGCGCAGCTGATTTCCTGGCTGAGCATAACCTGGCCGGCGCTGTGATCACGGTCGAGGACATGCGGGAAGATCTGGATGATGTAACCCTTTCCAATCGCATCGTAGCGCTGCCAGAAGGATTCACTGCTGAAATCAAATAATCCCGATCATTCTGATTCAGACCTGAACAGAAGGCCGCCGTGCGTAGAGTGCGGCGGCCTTTTCCAAATGACAGGAGGTATTGAAATGTCAAAGAAGAACAGCGGCAAGCCTCATGGCAAACTAATCTGGAAAGTCCTCTGCGGAATTTTCGCGTTTTTATTTGTCTTCCTGATGATCGCCGGCCCCATAGCCAACAACTATGCCACGATCATCAATATGGTGCTTGGCATTGAGGGCAGCACCATGGTCGGTGATGCAGCAGAAGATCTGCCGCCCCGGTTTACATCTGATTATGAAACCAGTGAGGAACAGGCTGCAGCTGCTGACCTCATCTGTGAATCCGTCGTAGCAGGCGGCGCAGTGCTGCTCCTCAACCGGGACGATGCACTCCCGCTGGCCGGCACCGAAAAGGTGAGTCTGTTCGGCACATCCTCTGCCAATTTCGTCTATGGCGGCACTGGTTCCGGCGGAATGGACAACAGTAAAGCCATGACGCTTAAAACTGCTCTCGAGCAGGACGGGTTTACCATCAATCCAACCCTCTGGACCTTCTATACCGAGGGCGCAGGCAAGAACTACGGCCTCAAAGATGCTGCCGGTTCCCTCAATAACTACATCTTCAAGAATGAAGAGTTTGCCGTCAACGAAGTCCCCCAGAGCGCCTATTCAGCAGCAGAATGGGATTCCGTCGCCCAGTATGGTGATGCAGCCATCGTGGTCATTGGCCGCCGCTGCGGCGAGGGAAAGGACCTTCCCGTTGTCGGTGCCGGCGATGCCAATGGCAACATGCTTTCCATCAGTCAGGAAGAGCGTGATCTGTTCAAAAAGCTGGCAGATCTGAAAGCCGCAGGCACGCTCAAAAAGATCGTAGTCCTGCTGAATACCGCCAATGCCGTTGAGGTTGATGTGCTGGAGCCGTCCATCTGCGGTACGGATTATGGGATCGACGCCTGTCTGTGGGTAGGCAATGTCGGTCAGAGCGGTATCCGCGCCATCGGCGATCTGCTGAACGGCAAGGTGAACCCATCCGGCCGTCTGGTGGATACTTACTGCTATGACAACACCACCTCCCCGGCTGTTCAGAATGCCTACGTAACCTCTTACACCAATGCCTCTCAGGCCGGTCTGTCCTTCTCCAAGACGAACAACGAGTATTATGTGGTCTATCAGGAAGGCATCTACATCGGTTACAGATACTATGAAACCCGCTATGAGGACATGGTGCTCGGAAACACCAAGGTTGGCGATTACAACTACGCCAAAACCGTTGCCTTCCCCTTTGGCTACGGCCTGAATTACAGCAATCTTTCCTATGGCAAGCTGGCCATGAAGGAAAATGGAGATCATTTTGACTTCACCGTTGAGGTCACCAATCCCTCCAACCGCGACGCCCGGGATGCCGTGCTGATTTACATGCAGAGCCCCTATACCGCATATGACCAGCAGAACGGCATTGAAAAAGCTGCTGTGGAGCTGGTCGGCTATACCAAAGTTGACGTACCGGCCGGAAAAACCGTCACTGCCGACGTCACCGTTGACAAGAGCGAGATGCGCACCTATGATGCAAACGGCGCGAAGACCTACATCATCGATGAGGGAAACTATTACTTTGCCACCGGCAACGGCGCTCATGATGCGCTCAACAACATCCTGATGCAGAAAAACGCTCAGAATGATACCCTCAACGGCACCGTGGACACCTCCAGGATGATTGGCACCGGCAATGCAGACCTGGCTGTCGTTTACAAGCAGTCCAAGCAGGACACCACAAGCTATGCTGTTTCCCGCACAGGCTTTGCAATCACCAACCAGCTGGATCACGGCGATCTGAACAAAGTGGACGCCGATCCCAGCAACGATGTCGTCTACCTGACCCGCTCCGACTGGGCAGGTACTATGCCCGCAGCCGACCTGAGCGGCAGCGTATACAAGGCTGCCGTCCAGATTGCCGCAAATGACGAGCTGACCAAAGCCCTGAACACCATTCAGGACTCCGAAAAGAAGGGCACCATGCCCACCATGGGCAAGGAAGGCGAACTGACCCTGGCCCATTTCATTGATGTTCCGCTGGATGGTTCGATCACCCTTCAGAACGGCAGCACCTACACCTGGGACGATCTGCTGGATCAGGTGAAGTTCAATGAGATGGCAAAGCTCATCGGTCAGACTTATCACGCAACTGCCGCCGTCAAATCTGTCAGCAAGCCCGCCACCAAGGATGAAAATGGTCCTCAGGGCATTACCGCTACCCTCACCGGCGGTTCCTCCTCTACCAGCTACACCAGTGAGGATGTAATGGCTGCATCCTTTGACACCGCCATCGCTGAGTCGGTCGGCCGTTCCATGGGCAATGACTGCCTGATGGCCAACCGCAAAGCCTATTCCGGCATCTATGGCCCCGGTGCAAACATTCACCGTTCTCCCTATTCCGGCCGCAACTTCGAGTATTACTCCGAGGATCCATTCATTTCCGGTAAGACCTGCGCTGCCGAAACTGCCGGCATTCAGAGCAAGGGTGTTTATGTTTACAACAAGCACTTCTGCTTTAACGATCAGGAAACAGGGTGTGACGGTATCTGCGTATGGACAAACGAGCAGGCTGCTCGCGAGATCTACCTCCAGGCCTTTGAATATCCCATCCAGGATGCGAACGCCTACTGCGTCATGACCGCCTTCAGCCGTCTGGGCACTGTTTGGACCGGCGGCGACTACAATCTGCTCACGAACATCCTGCGCGGCGAATTCGGGATGCCCGGCTTCGCATTGACTGACTTCTCCAACAACAACAACTTTATGGACGTTGTTCAGGGCCTGCTGGCAGGCGGTGACGGCTGGGACTGCAACGACGCCGCCAAGTGGACTGACAAGCTCAAGACCTATTCCGACGATCCTCAGGTAGTCACCGCCATGCGCGAGGCGACCAAGCACATTTTGTACACTGTCGCCAATTCCAATGCCATGAACGGCATGGGCTTCAACACCGTCGTCGAAGACGTTCACGGCTGGTGGCAGGATGCCATCACCTACGGACAAATTGGCACCGGCGTACTGGCCCTGCTCTTCCTCTGTCTGGCCATCTTTAGCAGTAAACGCAGCAAAGCCAAAGCTGCATAATCCCCGGGCCTGTACAGGTACGCCATCTGACATCTGCTGATCTTCCCCAGTCCGAATGGACGTGCCTGAATGCCTCCACAATTGAACAACAGCCAAACAGGCAGCCGCTCTGCTTCATCCTTTGCAGATGCTGCCTGTTTTCGTCTGCCCATAAAGGAAGTGTCCATGCAACGCATGGACACTTTTTGCTTATTCAGATAGGAACCGGTTCAAATCCAACTTCTTTGAGTCCCTGACATGAACCTGATTATGCCTTCCGGCTGATCACCCGGCGTACGGCAGCGGCAATATCGTCTGCCGTCAGGCCGTACTCAGCTGCCAGCAGCTTCGGTGCGCCGCTCTGGCCGAAACGGTCCTTGATGGCAATGCGCTCAAACGGCACATGGCTGTTGTCCGCCAGAACCTCAGCTACTGCGGAACCGAGTCCGCCATAGATGGTATGCTCCTCAGCCGTCACGATGGCACCGCAGTCTGCTGCTGCAGCGCGGATGGCATCCTCATCAAGCGGCTTAATGGTGTGCATATCCACAATCCGCACCTCAATGCCTTCCGCAGCCAGCGCTTCTGCTGCATGGATAGCCTCAGGGATTTCAATGCCGCAGGCGATAATGGCTGCATCCTTGCCATCCCGCAGGATGGTTGCCTTGCCAACCTCGAACGGCGTATCCGGATTGGTCACAATCTCCGTCGCAAGACGGCATGTCCTGATGCTGACCGGTCCGTCGATCTTTGCTGCCGCGTACACAGCCTTTTCCATCTCGCAGGCATCGCACGGGACGAGCACTGTCATGTTCGGCAGGGAGCGCATGAGTGCGATATCCTCAATCGCCTGATGGCTGCCGCCGTCCTCGCCTACGCTGAGGCCGGCATGAGACAGGCCCAGCTTGACGTTAGCCTTGGTGTAGCAGATGGTGTTCCGCACCTGCTCAAAGGCACGTCCGGCACCGAAAACAGCAAACGTGCTGGCAAAAACGGTGTAACCGCAATGTGCCAGGCCCGCGCTGGCAGCCATCATGTTCGCCTCAGCGATACCGAAATTATAGAACTGATCCGGATGCGCAGCCGCAAAGAACTTGGTCATCGTCGCCTGAGTCAGGTCCGCATCACAAACGATCACATTGGGATCCACGTCGCCGAGTTTTTTGAGCGTCTCGCCATACGCAGTACGTGTCGGTTTAAACTCTGCCATAGTTACACCCCCAGCTCCGCTTTCACAATTTTGTACTCTTCCTCATTGAACGCCTTGCCATGCCAGGCTGCCTGGTTCTCCATGAAGGAAACACCCTTGCCCTTGATGGTGTTGCAGCAGATGAAACGCGGCTTCCCGCAGCGCGGTGCCTTGCATGCTGCAACGATCGCATCGAGATCATGGCCGTCCACAACGACAGTCTCCCAGTTGAAGGCTGCGTACTTGGCCACAATATCCTCAATATTCATGACCTTCTCGTTCGGTCCGTCAATCTGGAGGCGGTTGTGATCCAGGAAAACCGTCAGGTTGTCCAGATGATAGTGAGCCGCAGCCATGGCTGCCTCCCAGATAATGCCTTCCTGGGACTCACCGTCACCGGTAATCGTGTATACATTGAAGGAATGCCCGGGGCGCTTTCCTGCGAGCGCATATCCGACGGAGAAGCTCATGCCCTGTCCAAGAGAGCCTGTGCTTGCATCAACGCCCGGAATCTTCTTCATATCCGGATGTCCCTGCAGATAGCAGCCAAATTTACGAAGACCAGTCAGATCCTCACGCGGGAAGTATCCCTTGTTTGCCAGTACGGCATACAGTGCCGGTGCCGCATGCCCCTTGCTGAGCACAATACGATCCCGCTCCGGCCAATGCGGATTCTTGGGATCAACATTGGCCACGCCGCCAAAGTAGAGTGCCATCAGGATCTCCACGCAGGAGAAAGATCCGCCAGGATGACCCGACTTCGCAGCAAAAATCTCATCCGCGATATCACTGCGGATC
>JAFSZW010000105.1 GCA_017458865.1 Clostridia bacterium | reverse complement strand
TTTGCCGGATCTCCCTCCGTTTCTCCCTCAAGATAGGTCGCGAACTGCATGCTCATATTCCAGGGGCCATGGAGATCCATGCCGCAGGTTGCAGCAATGCGCTCTCCCTGCAGGCAGAGCTCCTCCCACCATCTGAGCGCCGGCTCATTGGTATCATGCAGGGATTCGAGATCATTAAAGATTTCAATGTAATCCACGTTCGTGAAATCATGGATCTTCATCTCAAACCGGCAGCCTCTGGCAAACGGTGTCCCGAACGAAAACGGATGGGCCACGCCGGTCAGGGCACCGGCTTTCTTGCACGCATCAAAGAGCTTTTCCGGGTGATTCAGATCAATGGAATTCCAGGAAACATACCGGTGCAGGTTCTGGCAGAGGATATGGCCGTAATACGTGGTGTATTCCATGCCGTATATTCCCTGCACATGCGTGTTCAGTTCACTCAGGATTTGCTGCATTTCCCTGTGCCCGGAGATGGTATTGTGGTCCGTCAGGGCAACGACATCCACATGGTCTTTTTCCATGTGCTCCACCAGTTCCCGGCAGGTGATGTTCGCATCTGAATGCGTGGTATGGTTGTGCAGTTCATATCGTTTGAACATGGGATGCCTCCTCACTCCGCCTGAACCCAGAGCCTGTAATGCGTGTCGTCCTTAATCACGTTGAACACCAGAACCGTCACCTTGAGCACGCCTTCAAACTCGGCAGTCGGCAGGCATCCCTCCGTCACCTTTTCTCCGTCATACAGCATATGGCGCTCCGTCATCTGACGGTGCACGCACCCAATGAACGTATCGTTGAGCATCGCCAGCGGATGGATTTCCGTCTTCATATCGGCGAGTATGGCATGCCTGAGCGCCTCGCCGGAAAGGACCTTGCCGTACCGTTCCCGGGTTTCGCGCGCAACCTGCTCCTCAAGTTCCGGTGTAATCTCATCCTCCGCAAAGCGCTGTTTGTCGTAAGTCAAACCGATATCCAGCTTGTGGTATGTCCTGTCAAGACAGATCGTGTACGTGATCTGTCCCACGAAATCCCGGTTGAGTATTCCCTGAACACTGTACAGTGTTTCCATGGACTCCCTCCTGTTCACATGTCCCGATGCACAGCACAAATCGTCAAAACGGCCGGATCACCTGGCTGCGCCGCCAGGAATGGCATTCCCATAGACTTCCCTGTAGTCACTGAGCAGTTGTCCGGCCAGCGACCATGAATTGATGAGCGGATGCAGGGCCAGTGCATTCCTTGCCAATAAAGCGCTGTTTTCGCGGATGGCTTCCACCGTCAGCCGCTCATACCGCTTGATCAGCCGGATATAGGTTTCGCAGAACTCAGGGATGTCGCTTTGCGGAACTGGTACAATGCCCTTTCGTGATACGCTGCAGGTCATCTCGACCACGTCATCGTCCCTGAGGCAGGGCAGGCTTCCGTTGTTTTTTACGGACAGGGTAATAAACCGCGCCTCATCTTGCTGCAAACCCTCTATGCAGTCAAGCATGACCCCAGCATATCCCATGCCCTCCGGAATGGGCAGCGTCCCCCGCGCCAGCAAAGGGCGGACAGATCCGCCGGATTCCACTGACATGTAGGAATTTTCCCGCATCTGCATGCCGAAAAGAAAAGTCTGCAGCATCTCCTCTGGTTCCTGCTCAGGATCCATGCCCTTGAGCGCCGCAAACATTTCGCGATTGACCGCCTCAATCGTCTCCCCGCGCAGTTTTGGTGCACTGAGCATGTTCTCAAGCGCCCGTTCCCTGTGATAGTAATAGAACAGGTACTCATTGGGCAACAGTCCGGTTTCCCGGAGAACTGCGGGATCAAAGACCTCAAGTTCCTGGATACCCTGCAGGAAGTTGTCGTCCATGAGCAGCTTTCGGCTGATCTCCTCCCATGTTCCGTCCGGGTTTCGGATCTCAACCTTTTTAATCCACGACAGATGATTGAGGCCGAAAAACTCCGTATACAGATCATCCTCCGGCACACTCAGGTACCTGGCCATCCGGTATTTCATGCTGCTCGGTGCATCACAGATTCCAATGACCAGGTCATAGCCGGCACTGTGCAGGGCCTGAGTGACCAGACCGGACGGATTGGTGAAATTGAAAACAAGCGCCTGCTTTGCATGGGCTTTGACAAGCTTCATATAGTCAAGCAGGACGGGAATTGTCCTCACCGCCATGGAAAAGCCGCCGACGCCTGTCGTTTCCTGGCCAATCACCCCGCGGCGAAGCGCCAGGCGCTCATCCATGACACGCGCGTGATCACCGCCAACCCGCAGCGTCGTTACAATGTAATCCGCCCCGCGAATGGCCTCAACCGGATCCGTCACATAGCGGACAAGAAGATCCCCGTGTTCCCGCCTGACCACATACTGGCAGAGTTTCCCGATGATTTCCAGTTTCTCGTGATCCGTGTCATACAGCACAACCTCATGGATGTGAAGTGTTTTGCAGCGTTTCAGCAGTCCATTAATGAAAATCACCGTGCGAACACCGCCGCCGCCAAGAATACAGATTGTCATACGCCTCGTCCTTTCGCCAACCGGATAACCCGATAATCTGCGTCAAACATTCCTGCTGGATTCCCCATCCGGCCATGCAGCCGCTCAGTTCCGCTTCCCGTGTGCTGCCAGAAACTGCTCGAGCTGTTCCGCTGCAGGAAATGCCGTATTCCCGCCCATAGCGGTCACCGAAAGCGCACCGCATGCATTACCGGTCATAAGGCAAATCTCAGTGTTCTCGCCCCTCAAATACGCACTGATAAAGCCTGCGTTAAACGAATCCCCTGCGCCTGTGGTATCTACCGCCTCAACGCGAAAAGCCGGAACCTCCAGTATCCTCCCGCTACGACAGGCAAGGCTGCCCCGGCTGCCAAGCTTTATGACTGCCATCCCCGCTGATTCGGCAATGCGTGCCGCACACGTATGCACCGTCTCGCGCCGCATGTAATGCAGGCATTCTGTCTCATTCATCAGCACGATGTCAATCAGCGGAAACAGCTCACAAATGGCCTCCGGCCACTCACCGGTCGGGTCCCATCCGACATCCATTGAAACGGTTATATTTCCCATTTCCCGGATATTTATCAGGGTCCGTTTGTATTCATCGTGGTTTGCCGCCCCCTGATAGCCCGTCAGATGGATATGCCGCGCGTTCCGGACCTCATCCAGGTTAAGCTCGTCAAGGCTCAGACCGTCATTGGTGCCGGCACAGGTTACAAAGCAGCGATCCCTGGGGCCCGTGAAGCAGATGGAAATGCCGGTTGGGCGCTCATCATCATGGAGCAGCGTATCGTCGACGCCAACGCGCCGGATCTCCTGGCGGATAAATGCCCCATATGGATCCCTGCCAATCCTGCCCTGAAAGACCGTCTTCATTCCTAGCTTTGCTGTCCCCATGGCAAAGAGCGCCGCCCCGCCGCCCACAAACGTCGGCATGGCCGGGATGACCATCTCACTGCCCATAGGCGGCAATGTCTCAACGCCCGGAACCACAAGATCTATGTTGATGTCACCCATGACAAAAACATCCCATTTTTGCATCCTTTACCTCGTTTCCCGGACCTGACTTAAAGCCGCCGGCCAGCATTTCTCAATAGGAGCAGACCCGTCTGAGCGTGTAAAAAGCATGGCCAGTACCCATTGCTGCAGCGTTTCCAGGGACGGTACAGCTTTGATTCAGGGAAGGCCGTCAGTGGATAGAACTCCGCGCCCACCCGGCTTTTTTCAGGGTTTATGAAAAAGATCAGCGCCTTGAAAACAGCCTGGCATTGTAGCTGGCCTGTGCCGCCTCGCTCGCCTTTTTCTGCTTCCAGGCATCTACCTCTGCACAGATGGTGAGCATCTCATCCACCAGCATTTCCTCACTTTTGGGCCTCACCTGCCGGACATAGGACGTCATGCGGTCTATCGCCTTTGGGCTGCCAAGCTGACGGGCCATGAGATCCGCCAGTTCTGCGGAAAACCCGATTGAGGTGACAGCGTCTACAAGCCGGTTCCTCGCGTCTGACCATACCTGATTCATAATGCCTCCCTGTGTACTGTACCATATCCGTTTCCGACATATACCGGCAAAGTTATGCTGCCGTTTCTCTCTGTTTCGGCATCTGCCTCGCCGTGCTATCTTTGTCATGCGCTGCTGCATCTGTCCCTATTGGGGCTTAATTCCCCATCACGCGCATCCCTTGCCTGCAGGTCACGCAATGCGGGCACGACCTATACCGACCCATTCCGATAACTCTCTGTCACCATCTCTGTGGCTGCCGAATGTCTGAGCTCATTTGGATGCTTTTGCCTCTTTCTGAGGCAGTTGGACCATGATAATGGCCGCAAACATGATGACACATCCGAGCAGCTCGCGTGCACTCATCTGCTCATGCAGAATGAGCGCACCGGCGATCACGGCAAAGACCGATTCAAGGCTCATGAGCAGTGAGGCAACTGTTGGGTCCGTATATCGCTGAGCGACTATCTGGAGGGTAAAGCCAACGCCCCCGGACATCAGGCCGCAGTAAAGGATCGGCACAGTTGCAGACAGAATTTTCTCCGGACCCGGTGACTCCATGAGGAAAGCCGCGACCCACGAGATGACAGCTGTTGTCAGAAACTGGACCGCGGACATGCAGATCGGATTGCCTTTATCTGCGAAATAATCGCAGCACAGGATATGCCCGCTGAACAGAAACGCACAAATACAAACCAGTGTATCCCCCTGCGTCAGGCGGAAGCTGTCTCTCATGCACAGGAAATACATCCCGATCACCCCGAGCAGAACAGCCAGCCAGACAGGCCATGGGTTATGCCGCCTGAACAGCACTGCGTTTATGACAGGTACAAGCAGCATGTACATTGCAGTGATAAAACCGGCTTTCCCGGCTGTCGTGTAAACAATGCCCATCTGCTGAAATATGCTGGCAAATGCCAGGAAACAGCCGCAGCATATCCCGCCGATAACCGTGTACCTGATATCATCCCGGTTTCTGAAACCGTTTTTTCTGATCTGAACAGCTGAAACAATGCCAAGTGCCAATGCAGCCAGTGTCATCCGGGACGCATTGAAGGTAATCGGCTCAATATAGTCCATTCCGACGCGCTGAAAGACAAAGGCGGTTCCCCAGATCATTGCCACAAGGGTCAGCAGAATGTTTCCAAGTAATGCTTTCTTTCCCATATTGTCCCCGATTTCCTGAAAAACCCGAATAAGTGTTGCCAGGATTTTCCCGTCCCTGGTTTTCATGATCTGCGCAGCAGAACCATTACCTGGCAGTGATGAAGCACAGAGTGACCGGAGACAGGATCAAGTCCCATTCTGGGCATCCCTGTACTGCCGTTCCCCGTTCATTATCTGACAAAACAGATTTGCCGTATGCAACGAATCCTATCTTCTCACCTGCTCCACGAAAGCAGGATGTTCGGTAATTCCAGTTCCGACACGTCCTGCAGATCGTAGGTGATACCGTTATCCTCAAGTTCTTTGAGGAATGCGTTCACAAGCAGCGGATTTGAGAACGGCTGAATGAAATCGAGTGTAAAGCGACCGTTCACTGCCGCGATCTCGACGAGCGGATAATGCTGTGAAACGACCGTCCACGTTCTGAAGTCCCGGATATACTTTTCAGCTTCTTTGTAATTTGCCTTGCCTGTATAACTGACTGAAGCAGTCATCAGATGATCTGATGATTTTCCAAAATACGCCACAATGCCAAGACGTTCCTGGTCAGTTTCTTTGGACAGGATCATCTGATTCAGCCCCTTTAAACCGTTGGCCTGGGCAAGTACGGCCTCATCCCGCGTCTGTGCAAAAACCATCCCCCGATACGCCGTCGCCTGCCTGTTAAGGGGCCAGTCACGCATCTTGTCCTTATACTCAAGCATGACAGCTCCGACCAGACTTTGATGCGCCAGAGGCTTATGCAAGGCTTTTCTCTGGTTTACGCACAGCGAAACCCTGATGGGATCTGTCGCCGTGGGAAACAGTTTTGCAACAGCCCGGCTGATGAACAGCGCTGTAATGGTTCCCGGGCTGCCATCATTGTCCATGCTGAAATGTATAAACTCCGCTTCGTCTAACGCGATACTGTAAACCATCTTTTTCCGGTCATCCTGGAGCTTTGCATATTCGACGACGTTCAGTGCTTTCGGCGTTTCAGAACGTGTTGGCATCGGAAGATCTATCGCCGTTTCAACGGGATCCACCCATTCTTCCATGGAGATCTCATCTCCGGCAAGACGGATTCCATCATCCTTCAGCTCAACCCCGTACCGCTCCGAACAGTAGTAGTAAAGAAGCGTACGGATCACCTCATATGCACCGGTTGCATCTGTCAGCCCATGGAACACATCCAGAATGATCCAGTTATCCTGATACGCAAAAGCGATCATGTGATAGTTGGACTCTGCAGCATTCAGTTCGACGCCATGAAGAGAATTGCTGATTACAACAGGGCGGGGGTTATCCAAAAAGACATACTGCCCCTCTTTCTTCTGAAGTTCAACACAGAAGTATGGATACCGCTGCATGGTGGTATCCAAAGCATGACGCAATACGGTTGGATCGATCAGGTCTCTCATCGAATCCGGATCCTGATTTCGTTTGGATTTTTCCCAGGTTGATGAATATAACGGGCGTATCGCAGTGAATACTCTTTGTTCCATCGTCATCCACCTCGTCCTGATTTTATGGTCGGCTGCCTTTGTTTATAAGCGCGCTTCCTGGCAGGCTCTTTTCAGATCATTTTACGAAAAAGCACACAGCAGAGAAATTGCATACTGTGTGCTTTTGGGTCTGAAACCTGTGTTCAGGTGCGTCCTTATGCCTTCCTGGCCTTTGCCGCTGCCTCTCTCTGGCGGCAGATCTCTGCCCAGGTGCCCATCTTTGAAATGCGTTCTGCAAGATCTGACATCACGGACGGGATGTCGATTTTCTGAGGACAGATTGCCGCACAGGCACCGCAGCCTATACATGCAGACGGGCGCTTGTCATCGGGCAGGGCATCCATCTGCATGGGAACGGTCATGCTGCCCGCAAACTTGAGGTCATTGTATGCGTGAATCAGCATGGGAATGTCCAGTCCCATTGGGCATCCTTCGCAGCAGTAGCGACAACGTGTGCAGGGAACAGCATCCTTGAGCTTATCAGCAATCTGCTCAAGCAGCGCCACCTCATCTGCTGTCAGCGGTGCGCCACCAGTGAATGTGCTGACATTGTCCTTCATCTGCGCAAAGTCAGACATGCCTGACAGGACCACGCGCACATCGGGCAGCCTCTGCAACCAGCGGAACGCCCAGCTGGCAATGCTCTCATTCGGGCGCAGAGCCCTCAGCCTGTCCTCATCACTTGCATCAAGCGCTGCCAGCTTGCCGCCGCGCAGCGGCTCCATCACGATAATCGGGATTTTGCGATCCGCAAGCAGTCTGACTTTCGCTTCCGCATCCTGCAGACTCCAGTCAAGGTAGTTGAGCTGGATCTGACAGAACTCCATGCAGTCCCCGGCGTAATCCAGGAACTTTTCAAGCGTATCCGGACGCGCATGGGAAGAAAATCCCAGATGCCGGATACGGCCCAGCCGCTTCTGCTCTTTGAAGTACTCGATAATGTTCCATCTCTTGTCCGTATAGACACCCACCGAGTTTTCATACACGTTGTGGAGCAGGTAATAGTCGAAATAGGACACACCGCACTTCACCAGCTGCTCCTCGAAGATTTCAGCCGGATTGTAGCTGTCTGAGATCTGGTGTCCCGGATACTTATCCGCCAGATACCACTGCTCACGGGGATATCTGCTCAGCGCCTTTCCGATCACAACCTCACTCTCGCCGTTATGATAGGGCCATGCTGTATCAAAGTAATTGACACCGTTCGCTATGGCATAGTCCACCATTTTCTGAACTTCCTGTTCATCAATGGACTTGTCCGGTTTCACGGGCAGCCTCATGCAGCCAAATCCAAGGCGGGAAATCTCATTTCCACAAAAATCATTCTTAAGCATAGCGTCTCCTTTCTTATACCTGACTGTCTGAGCGCAGCAAATCTGCTGTCACCTGGTAGTAAAAAACCTTGCACCCTATTGAAGGCCGGTAATAGCCAGCCGTTCGTCCTTATAATTGCAGCCAGCGCCTGGCTCTATTTCTGCACAGGCCTGATCTCATTGACGCCAAACGGGTTTGCAAGCCGCTTAACATCCACATCAAGCAGC
>JAFSZW010000104.1 GCA_017458865.1 Clostridia bacterium | reverse complement strand
ATCAGTTTGAGCAGAAACACCGCGGCCATCGGAATGAGCACGAGCCGGACAGCAGAGATGAGGTAGAGGGAGGTCCGGCGGAACATATGGAGGATATCCGTCTGCGCCAGGTAAATACCTACGGTGAACATGGCCAGCGGCGTATTGAGTGCTGCAACGGATGACAGGCATCCGCTGATGATTGGCGGCAGCTGCAATCCGGAAAAGAACAGAACCAGACCAATCAGGATGGCAATGATAAAGGGGGCTCGGATCAGCTTTTTTGCTTTCAGGCCCTCCCGAACAGGCTGCCCGTTCATGAGGGAAACACCCCAGGTCCACTGGCCAATATTCAGGAATGCGACATAGCAGGCAACATAGAAGACTGCATCCTGTCCAACGGAGGCGATAATCAGGGGGATGCCGAAAAAGCCGGGATTGGAGAACGCGCTGCCAAAGGCAGCAATGGCATCCTTTTTGAATATGGCACGGGAGATCAGCATGGAAAGCAGCAGCAAAACGGCTGCAGATGCCGCGCTGATCAGCATACCCTGCATATGTTCCGTTGTCTGGCTAACCATGAAGCTGTTGATGATGACCGACGGAAGTGCCAGGTAAATCAGGATATTCCCCAAAGCCTTGCTGCCATCTGCGGAGATCTTCCTGCCTTTGAACAGCAGGAAACCCAGGGCGGCCAGGCAAAACATCTGTGCAATCTGGCGGATGAGAATGAGTATGATTTCCATGGGATGCCTCCCTTACAGTTTATGTCAGCCGATGGAACAGGCCACTACATGACAGGGGACTCCGGACGCAAAGCGCAGCGCTGCATATCCCTCAGATGGGATCATGCATGTCTGAACTGCCAGAAGGCGATTGCCGCCGCCGCAGCGACATTCAACGAGTCGATGCCTTGTTTCATGGGGATGATGGCAGATGCGTCCAGTTCAGCCAGTGTTGCATCGGACAGCCCAGTGTCTTCAGTTCCAAGGAACAGGGCAATCCGTTCATGGGACAGAAGTGCAGGGTCATCCAGGGTGAGGCTGTCCGGTTTCAGGGCCAGACCGATACAGGCAAATCCTTCCGCTTTCAGTAAAGGTATGGCAAGATCTGCATCTGTCCTTGCCCATGGCACCACGAACAGGGAACCCATGCAGACACGTACTGCACGGCGGTGAAACGGGTCGCAGCATGTCGGCGAGAGGAGAATACCGTCCGTACCGAGCGCTGCCGCAGAACGAAAAATTGCGCCCAGGTTGGACGGTTCGGTAATGCCTTCAAGCACAGCGATCCGCCGGGCACTTGTGATGATGTCTGCAGGCAAGCGTGCAGGCGGCCGGTGCATCGCGGACAGAATCCAGGAACGCTGGAGCCTGAAACCGGTGATTGCGGCCAGCGTTTCATCGTCTGCTGTATAAACCGGTACATCCCCTGCCCGCATAATCAGGTCCTGTCCCTGAGCAGTTTCAATGAATTTGCGACGGATGAGTAAGGATAGAGGCCGGTATCCGTTATCCAGTGCGGTTCCGACCACCTTTGGCCCCTCAGCGATAAAGATCCCCTTCTCGGGCTCCTGCCGGCTCCGCATCTGTGCATCTGTCAGATGAAAGTATGCCTCGGTTTCAGGTGAACAGGTATCTTTCAGTTCAATAACATGCATGGATTGTTCCTTTACAGCTCAATAATACCGGCAATCGGGCGCATTCTGGATTTCGATAATCAATGAAAACAAGAAGTGTATACAATAAAACTTAAAAGAGTCGTTGCTAATGCCGCGTGGGATTGAATCCCAACGCGACTCTTTTGACAGGCAGAGTATACAGAATATCTGCAATAGTGTCAAGGATTCTGCATGCATGGCCTGTGCCTGTTCGATTTGGTTCGGAGTCAACTTTTGAGTCAACTCATCACAGTAAAAGCCCTGAGGAGCCCTCAGAAAATAAAGAAACACTGCGAAAACTCACGGTGTTTCCTGAAGTT
>JAFSZW010000103.1 GCA_017458865.1 Clostridia bacterium | reverse complement strand
GAGGGAAATGGCAAAACGGCAGGGACTCAACTTCCCATTCTGATTATCAAAACAGCCCGGCATGCCGGGCTGTTTCTTTATGCTCATCTGATTCTTGCAATATAGGGATTGGTGAATTCTTCCTCGCCTGTCACCTCCCGGATGACCTGGATGCCATCCGGCATGATTACAGCATCGTTCTCGCTGTACAGTTCAATTTCCATGATCGCAACATCATTCCACTGCGGATAGATGTCTATGTTGTAATACAGCCCATTCTCGCTGAGACAGTACCGCTGCTTGCGGATTGAACGATAATTCTGGTCTGCCTGCATCAGCAGTTCCAGGTACTCGTTCTTTGTCAGGCGTTCCTCCATCTCAATCCGCTTCATCCCCTCAATGTTGCGCTTGCGGGTCATGAAATAAACATAATTGCCATGGAGGCCGCGCTGCCTGATCCGGATCATCTCACCCGGGACTTCGCTCTTCAGATACGTCTGTAAGATATCAACGCTCTGACAGTTCGGCCGCTTCATCAGCGCCTGAACATCCGGGTAACCGATCAGGTATTTCCGCCTCGTCCCCAGCGGCTTTGGCTCACCGAGAAATGTAGAGATTTCCGTGATCAGCGCTAGCATCTTCTCATCGAAATTGTATCGGTTGTCAATGATCCTGAGATGAGGATGCCCTGTCCATGCCGCAATCAGGCCATCATCCACGCGCACTGCTTCCTCAATGGTTTCATACCGTGCAGCATTGTTGGCCAGCGTGTAGAACTGTTCCGCGCCCTTAGCTGCCGTCACCAGATGGAAGACAGCATCATAATGATCGCGAAGCTCAATCTCATTGGTATTAAGCTTACCGAGGACATATTGGAATTCCTCATCGTTCATATAAGCCCTGTTGTCAAGCGCACCGCGGTCACAGACAATCAGAACCTTTTCTGCGTCGAACGTCTTCGCAATCTCCTCAAAGGCATTTTCCTTAGCCATCATCAGTTCGGTCAGGCGGTACTGGTAGTCCCTGTTGCATCTGGTATACTTCCAGGGTGCGCCGCCGCTGATCAGCTCAGTGGCCGTTTCATCGACAAACAGCACCATATAGCCTTTTTTCGTAAAGGCATTCTGGATCCAGCTCATTGCCGTTGTCTTTCCGGCACAGGGACCGCCGGTAATTACGATCTTTGTAATCTTCATTTTCAAGCCTTCCTTTGCTGCAGCACAGCAGCTATGCTTATCGCATTTCTGAATTTGCATATATCCGTCCTGGATGCTGCCCTGTACGTCAATCCGGGTTCTACGATCAGTTCGGATGCATTGCAGAATCCACTCCTCATGGTCAGTATATGTTCAAAGCGTGCAAACGTCAAGCCCTGCTTTTCCTGAAAACAGATGTCGGATAATCAACAGCGTTTCCCATTTTCTGGCGACTCCTGCATCCCTTGTTTCGTTTTTCAGAAATTACGCCTTCATCTTGAAAAAAAACAGTGTCAAAAAGGGAACTTTATGGTATACTGTTATCGGTCCTCCAGATCTCTCTGAAAGGGCAGCGATTTTATGCGCAATATCATTTTTGACATCTGTTCAATCCCGATTTATATCGTGATCCTCTGGACATGTTATATCCGCAAAATATCCAAAGATCATGCCAGCCGCGTGTTCATTACCATAAATGTCACCTCGCTGGCATGTACCATACTGGATATCGCAATGGAATTTGCAGTCAATCCGGTGCCGCTCAGCGGAACATCTGTCGTCCTGGGCAACCTGATCTCCTATTCCTATCTTTTCCTGCGGAATGCTACACTGGTCATCTACCTGATATATGTATTTGCCGCAACAAGGACCGAATACCGCATCAGGCCGCGCCGTATCCGCATCCTGGTCTGGCTGCCAAACAGCATTCTTCTGCTGATCCTGTGTCAGAATTTCATCACACACAACGTCTTCACAGTGACAGCCGCGGAGGGATACAGCCGGGGGCCTGCATTGATTCTCCTGTATATCATTGCAGCACTTTACGGCCTTTTCGGCTGCGGATACTGTATCTGTGCCAAACGGTATCTGACAACAGGCAAATGGATTGCGCTTCTCTCCGTTTATGTCCTCACCTTCATCGCGGTTTTTATTCAGCTGATCATCCCGGAATACCTCGTTGAAATGTTCTCAACCGCAATCGGCCTGCTGATGATCATGCTGCTGGTCATGCGGCCAGAGGAGACGCTGGATGCAAGTGTTAATATAACCAGCTGGAAAGCCTATCAGTATGACCTCAAAAACATTCTTCTGTCCGGACAGCATGTGCAGATCATGGTCATCCAGATGCTGAACGCAGCAGAGCTCAGAACCTATATCGGAGAAGATGAATTCGCACTCTATATCCGGCAGATCGCGGATGAAGGCGAAAAGCTGTTCAGCACCTTTCACACAGCGCATACGCTATACTATGAACGTCCGGGGACATTCTATCTCATTGTGGAAGATCCGAAAGCCGATACAGAAGGACTGGTGCCTCAGTTCATAGAGGCCGTTTCCAAGAGGATGAGCCATTTTACAGAGCAGGGCGTTCGCTTTGATCCCCGGTTCTGCATCATCCGAATTCCGGACGATATCAGTGACCTGACGGATATCCTCAACCTCGGCCACCGGTTTACGCGGATTCTTTCCAATAACCAGACGGTGTTCCTCTCCTCTGAAATGGCAAATTCCCGTGATTACAACATCATAAACCATATGGAAGAGATCCTGAACAGAGCCATTACCGAGGGAACGCTCGAGATGTACTACCAGCCCATCTATAACATTCACGAAAAGAAATTCCAGTCAGCTGAGGCGCTCGCCAGAATCAACGATCCGGTATATGGCCTGATTTCACCTGCCCTGTTCATCCCGGCTGCTGAAAGTTCCGGCCTCATGCTGTCAATCGGGGACATCATCCTGAATTCCGTATACCGCTTTATCAGCAGCCACAACATTGAAGCGCTTGGCCTGAATTACATTGAAATCAACCTCTCTGTCGCACAGTGTCTGCAGCAGGATCTGCCTGATACAGTTACCCGACTCCAGACAAAGTACGGTGTCCTGCCCCGCCAGATCAACTTTGAGGTTACGGAGACCATGTTTGACAATCTGAGCGGCATCATGGATATCAACCTGAATACGCTCGCCCGGATGGGCTATACCTTCTCTCTGGATGACTACGGCGTCGGCTTTTCCAATATCCAGCGGCTCCGGACGCTGCCCCTGCAGATGATCAAAATTGACAAGAGCCTGGTGGATGATATGTTTACCAAAGACGGTGAGGTCATCATTGAATACACCGTCCGCATGATGCAGGGTATCCATAAAAAGCTGGTGTTTGAAGGCGTTGAAACAAAGGAAGCCACTGATGCCTGCCGCAACCTTGCCGGTGATTACATCCAGGGATTCTACTACTCAAAGCCCCTTCCGGAAGATGCGTTTGTGCGATTCCTGCAAACCCACAATGCTGCCTGACCGGTCATTTCAGAGAATGCATTCGCTCACTCTGCACCCATGGCAATCAGATGAAACAGGGCTGTCCATTGACAGCCCTGTTACTGACTGCATCAAACGGAGGCTTTACCCGGAATGTCCATGCATCTGCACGCGCGATTTTGACCAAAGGCGTCCTGAGTCCATTTCGGGCCTGTCCATTTCCCGCTCTCAGAGAGGCGATGCTCATCTGCCGGCGGGAAATCTTACTATCCTCCGCCGCCTCACACTGTTTTTAGAGAAACACCCCATTTCAGCCAGCTGATTCCCGCCGTGGGTTTGCGTTTCCGGGTTCATCACCGTAAATCCGGCACCCTTTTCCGTTTCAGCAATGCAATTCAAGCCCTGATGACAGAAAAATCGAAAACAGGTGTTGACTTAGAGTAAGCTTTAGGGGTTATAATAAGATATGATTCTCTTTTCAGGCTACTAAGATGACCTGCAAATAGGAGGAGGAGGAAAGAACATGGATCAGACAAAAGTGTATTTCACTGATTTTCGCACCCGGATTGGCGTAAGCCAGGGGGTAAAGCTTCAGAATCTGATCAAAAAAGCCGGCATTGGAAACATTGATTTCAACGGAAAATTCGTTGCGATCAAAATGCACTTCGGTGAACTTGGCAACTTTGCCTTTCTGCGTCCAAATTACGCCAAGGCCGTAGCGGATGTAGTCAAGGAGCTGGGCGGCAAGCCGTTCCTGACGGACTGCAACACGCTCTATCCAGGCAGCCGGAAGAATGCGGTAGATCACCTTCTGAATGCTGAAATCAACGGTTTCAACAGCATGACGACCGGATGCAGCATCATTATCGCAGATGGTCTGCGCGGTACAGATGACATTGAGGTTCCCGTTGTCAATGGCGAATACTGCAAGACCGCTCTCATCGGCAGAGCTGTCATGGATGCAGACATCGTCATCTCTCTCAGCCACTTCAAGGGACATGAGGCCACCGGATTCGGCGGTGCCATCAAGAACCTGGGCATGGGCTGCGGCAGCCGTGCCGGCAAGATGCTCCAGCACAACGACGGTACACCGCGGGTAGACCCGGATGCCTGTCGCGGCTGCAGGCACTGTGCCAAGGAATGCGGCAGTGATGCCATTTCCTACGGCAGTGACCACAAGGCTTACATTGATCCCGATCTCTGCAAGGGTTGCGGACGCTGCATCGGCGCATGTGCCTTTGATGCCATCAGCAACATCAATGAGAGCGCCGGTGAGATGCTGTGCTGCAAGATGGCCGAGTATACCCAGGCTGTGTGCTATGGCCGTCCCTGCTTCCACATCAGCCTTATCATGGACGTATCGCCCAACTGTGACTGCCACGGCGAAAACGATGCGCCTATTCTGCCCAATCTGGGCATGCTTGCCTCCTTTGATCCCGTGGCACTTGACCAGGCATGCGTGGACCTTTGCCAGAAGGCCTCACCCATCCGGAACAGTCAGCTGGGCGACAACCTCGCCAAGCCCGACTGGCATCACCATCATGATCATTTCATAGACAGCAATCCCAATGTCCATTGGAAGGAAACGCTCTCCCATGCCGAGAAGATTGGTCTGGGAACGAGGGACTATGAGCTGGTTGTTATGAAATAAGGCAAAGCCTGAACATACTGTGCTTAGATCGAACGATCCCCTCAGAACTCAATTCTCCTGATAGGCGCCCCGGCCAAAGCCGGGGCGCTTTCTTTCCCTTTGGCACCTCTGGGATCAGAAGAGAAGGCTGCCCGGCCTCACCTGCAAATCCGGAATGAACCGGATCACACACCTTGTGCCTATTGCGCTTTGCCAAATAAAAAAACAGACAGTAACTGTCATCAGATACTGTCTGCTATGGCGCGGAAGGTGGGATTTGAACCCACGCCGCCCTTCACGAGCGCTACTCCCTTAGCAGGGGAGCCCCTTTGGCCACTTGGGTACTTCCGCGTATGGCCAGTAAAATATGAAATTAGCGGAGAGAGAGGGATTCGAACCCCCGGTACCTTGCGGTATCACTGGTTTTCAAGACCAGCGCCTTAAACCCCTCGGCCATCTCTCCAAGCCATGACCTAGCGGACTTGCCTATTATATGGCTGGACAGGTTTTTTGTCAATACCTAAAAGCCTATTCTGTTTTTATGCATTTTGCATACGTCATTTACAAGCCAGGATCAGTCCGTTTGTCTTATAAGTCGCATTTTGCTCGACATGTTATAGACATTCTGCACATATTACAGCTGGATGGATGAACTTCTCGCATTCCCTGTTATCCGTCCGTTTTCCCCAGTCAGAACATGTGCACATGCTTAAAAACAGGCGGAAAAGTGACAACGGCAAAACCACAAAAAAGCAACGGGCAACCCCTGCCGGTCATATAAAATGCCCGGGGCAGGCAGTTCAGCTTCCATAAACTGCACCTGCACCCGGGCCGTTTGTGGCATTCAGGTGGTTTAGCCAATTCGAATGTTCTCGCAGATGTCCCAGGCGGTCACTGCACGGGCACCGAAAACCTCCGCAGCACGCTCTCCGGCGAGTCCATGATAGAAGGCACCAAGGCGAGCTGCCTCGGACGGCAGGCAGCCCTGTGCGAGAAGGGCAGCAATCATGCCGGTCAGCACATCGCCGGATCCGCCCGTTGCCATGGCATCACTGCCCGTGATATTCATGGCCAGTTCCTCGCCCTGGGCAATCACCGTCGTGGATCCCTTCAGCAGCACGCAGCAGTTCATATCCGCCGCCAGTTGCTGCGCAAACTCTATCGGTGAATCCGTTATTTTCTGCGTCTTTGCGCCGCAAAGCCGTGCCATTTCACCGGCATGCGGCGTCAGAACGGTATTTCTGCCTGTTTTGCCGCCGTATTTGGCCAGCAGGAACAACGCATCTGCATCAATGACTTTCGGCACATCTGACTCAATCAGCGGCAGAATGGCCGTCCAGGTATCCTCATTGCGTCCAAGGCCCGGGCCTATTGCCAGAGCGGACTTTCCCTCCATCAGCATTTTGAGTTCCTGGCAGGAGGCTGCTTCAATGTGATCCGTGTCCGAAACAACGCTCGCCATGGCACACGGTGCATTCGTCTGGAGGACTGAAAGGGACGGGAATGTGCAGGCAACAGTCGCAAGGCCGGCGCCGGAGCGAAGAACAGCACGCGTACAAAGTGTCGCTGCGCCGCTCATACCCTCACTGCCGGCAACGACCAGCACATGGCCGAACGTTCCCTTATGGCAGTTCCGGGGACGCTGCGGCAGCATGGCAAGTGCATCTGATTCCTCCAGAATGTCTATTCCCTGCGCGCCGTCCCATTCGCCCAGAATGCCAATATCAGCAATGGTCAGCTTCCCGGTCAGGTCGCGGCCGGGATACAGGAAATGACCGTGCTTCGCGCGGTGAAAGGTCACCGTCTCTGTCGCCTGAACGGCAACAGTTTCTGCCTTTCCCGTGGCACCGTCTACACCGGACGGAATGTCGACAGCGATTACAGGCAGACCGCTGCCATTGATCTTTTCGACGATTTCTATGGAGATGCCGTCAAGCGGTCGTGACAGGCCTGTCCCATACAGGGCATCCACGATGCCGGTACAGCCTGCCGGCAGCTCAGGCACTTCGCTGTAAAGGATCCGCATCCTGGCCCCGCATGCGCTCAGCAGAAGTGCATTGATGCCAGCATCTCCTTTCATCTGAGAGGGGCTCTTCATCAACCAGACCTCAGCCTGACCGCCCATCTGCATCCACAGTCTTGCTGCTGCGCATCCGTCCCCGCCGTTATTTCCGCCGCCGCAGACAAAGAGTACGCAGGATTTGGGTGATACGTAGCGTGCAAGCGCATCCGTCACAGCCTGAGCTGCATGTTCCATCAGCAGAATGGATGGATACCCTGTTCCGTCCAGAAAAGCGTGCTCCATTTCCTGCATATCCTGCGGTGAAATCGTCTTAATCATCTTGTCCTCCCATGAAAGCGGCAGCCGTAGCTGCGTTTCGAAAGAATCTGACTGTAAAACAGGATCGGTTATCCAATTGACCATCTCATGAAACCACGGCAAAAGCAACTGCACTGTTTGCCTCATGGCTGAGGCTGATATGCACCTGGCTGCCGCCCAGCTCCCTGAGCCTTTCCTCAGCCGGGCCGTGCAGGACAATTCCCGGTGCACCGCGATCATCGTGAACGACTTCTACATGTTCTGGCATAATGCCGGTCAGGAAGCCCGTTCCAAGCGCTTTGGAAACAGCTTCCTTGGCCGCAAACATGGCAGCTGCACTCTCCGCCACCACTCGCCCGTTTCGCGTAAAATAGACAATTTCCTGCTGCGTAAAGACGCGTTCCTTGAAGTGTTCCCGCTTTATGGCCTTTTCAATCCGGTCTATACTGCACAGGTCCACCCCAACGCCGCGGACATCAGACATATCCCATCAGTCCCCTCACAGAAACATCGCCGGCCATAACCTCACGCAGTTCACCGGCATCTGTGCGGACTGCCAGGGTACCATCTTCCCTGATCGACTCAGCAATGCCTGTAAAGCTTTCCCGGACACCCTGAACGGATACGGGACGTCCCAGGGTCGCAGACAAGGCCAGATAGGTTTCCATCAGTCTGCCCTCACGGATCATCTGTTCCGTCTCCTCCGCTGCCCGCAGAACTGCCCGGATGATCTCGATTCGCGAAACCGGACGACCGCATTCAATATCCAGAGAGGTTGCTGTTGCCTGGATTTCCTCCGGGATCTCAGTAAGATGGACATTGATGCCCGCACCGGCGACCACATATTCCACATGCTCTTCATTGGCATCCATCTCAAGGAGGATACCACATAGCTTTTTCCCGTTGCAGATGATATCGTTAGGCCACTTGATCCTGACCGGAAGACCAGTGACCGCATTGATGCCTTTTGCAATGGCAACAGACGTGCCAAGCGACAGAATGGGGACCCTGGATGGATGCATATCCGGGCGAAGCAGCAGGGACATGGCAATGGATGTTCCCTTTGGTGTCAGCCACCCGCGTCCGCGGCGGCCCCTGCCTCCGGTCTGCTCATCCGCCAGAACAAGCGTTCCGTGTTCTGCACCCTCTGAGGCCAGCTTTTTTAGCACCCGGTTCGTCGAGTCAACACTGTCATAGCAGATGACGCGCTGTCCGGCCCAGACTGTGCCAAGGTCATGCTCAATCAGCGGTTCCATGAGAAGGTCCGGGCAGCTGATCAGATGGTATCCCTGGCGGCCCACTGTCTCAATATTGAATCCCCGTTCGCGGAGCAGCGTTACCTGCTTCCAGACTGCCGCCCGGGTCACCCCCATCGTACGGGCCAGTTCTCCGCCGGAAACAATCTCCTCTGACTGAAGTGCCCGTAATACCTCATTCAACATAACGATATCCTCAAATATAATAGATCTATTGTGTCAAATTGTATCAGAGAAACTGTTCATATTCAAGATATGCAGGCACGAATTGGTGAATTTAACGCGGCGTGGTATATCAGTCTGCCGGACTGACTAAAAACATATCGTTGACAGATCATTATTCGGATTCCTTTCTGTCCGGAAGAGCAAACGCATCCGCCTACACATCACGGTTATCCCCCGATGCACTGCCGGCAGGATGGCAGGATGGCGCTCCTCAGACATCCTGATAAAATCACTTGATGCCCCGCACGCCAGATGATATAATATTGCAGGAATTTACCAAACCATAACATTTGAGGGGGTATATCATCATGAAAAAGAGTATTGCTGAGGCAATCGGCACAGCCGTACTGGTTATCGTCGGCTGCGGTACTGCCATGCTCGTCGGCTGTGACGCCGTCAATGGCAGTGGCTATCTTCTTACCGCGCTCGCCTTTGGTCTGACCATCGTCGCGATGGCCTATTCCATCGGCAACATCTCCGGATGTCACATCAATCCGGCCGTTTCGCTGGCATTCATGCTCCGCGGCGACATCACCACGGGTGAGTTTATCTCATATGCCGTCTCCCAGTGCATCGGCGCATTCTGCGGCTCTGCCGTGCTCGCCTGCATCTTCGGTCTCGGCGGCGTTACAGATGCTACCGGCGGATTCGGTGCCAATGGTCTTGCCGGCGTTGGCGGAAACGCATTTGCCGGACTCATCGTTGAAATCGTCCTGACCTTTATCTTCGTC
Source organism: Clostridia bacterium (assembly GCA_017458865.1). GTDB lineage: Bacteria > Bacillota > Clostridia > Christensenellales > Aristaeellaceae > Ventricola. The sequence goes on along the minus strand of JAFSZW010000103.1, from coordinate 7,698 downwards.
ATGGCAATCATGGGCGTAACCTCAAAGAAAGCCAACCATGGCTCCTTCGGCGGTCTCGTGATCGGCCTGTCGCTCGTACTCGTTCACATTCTCGGCATCGGCCTTACCGGCACCAGTGTCAACCCCGCCCGCAGCATTGGACCCGCCATCTTTGCCGCTTTCAACGGCAATGCCACACCGCTCGCTCAACTGTGGGTCTTCATCGTTGGTCCGCTGGTTGGCGGTGCGCTGGCTGCCATCGCCTACAAGGCACTTGAGGACTGATTCAGTCTATCAGTGATCTCGCTCCGGACGGTACCCGATTCCGAAGACAATATCTGACATAGGAAACACGCGAAACCGGCGAAAGGTTTCGCGTGTTTTTACTGACTTATTCCTGGCATGACAGTCGCGGAAAGCCGGTAAAAAAACACTCCGGATCGTCCTTGAGGCCTCATACTCATGTATGCCGGCATGGATAGGCCTGAAATCATGCAGCAAATGGTGACACCTGCCCGTCCGGACAGGAAAACATCCAGACAGCAGCGCTGGATGAACGTCCTTCCTTGCCAAACCGGACGTTTTCCAATATAATACCACCATCTTATTGACTGAGGTGATCCAATTGGCTGAAACCAGCCCGATTGTTACAGCATTAAAACAGAACATTGCCAAGGCCGTGGTCGGCAAGGATGATGTCGTTGAGCTCATGCTGACGACTCTCCTGTGCGAAGGGCATCTCCTGATCGAGGACGTTCCCGGCGTCGGCAAGACGACGCTTGCCTCTGCGCTGGCACGCTCGCTTTCCTGTTCATTCAAACGCATCCAGTTTACACCGGACATAACGCCGTCCGATATCACCGGCTTTACCATGCCCTCCCTGAACGGCGAAATGCAGTACAGACCCGGTGCAGTCATGAGCCAGATTGTGCTGGCTGATGAGATCAACAGAACCTCGCCAAAGACGCAGTCTGCCCTGCTTGAGGTCATGGAAGAGCATCAGGTGACCGTGGACGGAATCACATACCGTCTGGAGCGCCCCTTCATGGTCATGGCGACACAGAACCCGGTGGACTTTGTCGGTACCTATCCCCGGCCTGAGGCCCAGATGGACCGATTCCTCATGCGGATATCCATCGGCTATCCCACCGAGGAGGATGAGGCTGACATTCTGGAGCGGTACAGCCTGCCGACTGTGCCCATCCATCAGGTGGCACCTGTCTGCACTGCGCAGGACATCATCAACCTGCAGCAGCAGGTCAAGACGGTCTACTGTTCCCGTGAGGTTCGTGCCTATATCGTCTCTCTCTGCGCAGCAACCCGGCGCATCAGCACCCTGACGCTCGGCGCCAGCACACGTGCAGCCATTGCGCTTTGCCATGCTGCACAGGCCAACGCGCTTCTCTCTGGCCGTGACTTCATCATCCCGGAGGATGTCCAGCATCTGGCCATGCATGTCCTTGCCCACCGTCTGGTGCCCTCAGCAGAGGCCAGAATGGCAAACCTCTCCTCTGAGCAGATTCTGGCCGGCATCATGAAACAGGTCCGTGTACCGGTGAAAATGAAATGACCACACGTGGTTTTTATACGCTGCTGACAGGAACAGCACTGGTGGTGGTCGGTCTGTCCACCGGCAATGCCGCCTGTCTGCTCCTTGGCGGCACCGCCAGCTCAGCGCTCGTTCTCATGCTCCTGAGTGTCCTGCTGCCCCGTTTTACCCTTCGGGTAACCCAGCAGATTCCCGGGCAGGAGACTATGCGCCTTTCCCGCTGTCAGCTGCACGCTCAGATTTTTCTGCTTTCCCTGCTGCCCATCGCCCCGCTGGGGCTTGATGTGCAACTGCCCTCCGGCCGCCGCTCGGCATTTCTGATCCATGCACGGCCTTTCGGATGGACAGAGAGCCGCAACGACTTTCCCTGCCCGCATGTTGGCACTTATCCGGTGGGCATTGCCTGTGTCACAGTCCAGGACTGCCTTGGGCTGTTCTGCTTTTCAAAGCGCCTGAACACCCTTCAGACGCTTCACGTCCTGCCCCAGGCTGCTGCCGTCTCACCGGTACCGGTTCATCCGGGCAGTGAGGACGGTCCCGCCTCCGCGTATGCCTCTACCGACTATACGACACCGGACGGCATCCGGGACTGGATCCAGGGAGATGAGCTGAAACGGGTACACTGGAAACTGTCCGTCAGCCGTCGTACACTGCTGGTCAGGACCTACGAGCAGCAGGAACGGCCTGATACACTCATCCTGATCAATTTAGGCGGCATAGATCCGTCGTCGTCCCAGGCTGCATCGCGCATGGATGCCCTCACAGAAAGCTGTGCGGGCACTGTATCCAATCTGCTTGATGAGAACCGTCCCGTCTGCATTCCGCTGCCGGAGCTCAGGACAGAGCTGCGCGGCGAAAGCTCACGCGCTTTCCAGGATATCCAGCGCATGCTGTCTCAGCTCACTTTCCGGGAGGAAGATCATTTTCCTGAGGCACTCGAGGTGGCAGCCCCGCGCCTGCAGCGCACCGACACGCTTCTCATCTTTTCGCCGGTCATAACGCCCATGATCACTGAAAGCATCATCCGCCTGTCCCAGTTCGGCAGTAATATCCGTTTCACACTGGCTGCCGGCAAGGAGGTGAGCTCACAGGAAATGAAACTCCTGCAGATGCTTGTTGCAGCAAATATTGAGACCTTTCAGGTATCGATTTCATGAACGCATCCAAAAATCACGCCATCTTTGCTTTTCAAAAGCGCTTCTGTTTTGCCTTTCTGCTCTCCATATGCATCAGTTTCGGTCTGGCCTGTCCTCTGCATTTTATGCTGGGTCTGACACCACGGCCGCTTCTTGTTCTGTGCATATCACTGGCAGTTTCGAGCGCTTTTTTCCTTCTCCACATCATCCGGCCGCTGCGCATCCTTTCCTATCCACTGCTCCTTCTGGCTTTTCTTGTGACCATCTTCTCCTACCGAAAAGATCTGGCCACATTCGGCAATGCGCTTGTGCTTGCGCTCAACGGTGATCTGCTGGCCTTATCTGTCTGGTCGTTTCCACTGACCATTCTCCTGACACTGATTACCTCCGCACTCGGCAATGCCATATCTCTCAGTGACAGCCCGTTCTTTTCCGTTCTGCTGCTCCTGATATTCCTCTTTTTCCCCAGTGCGCTCGGCCATGCCCGTCTCAGTGTACTCTGGCTCCTGCCGCTGATTTTTGCCCTTCTCCTGTCCGGCAGAGAGAGCAGCACATACTATTCCGCCTCCATTATCTCCGCTGTCGCGGTTATCGCGCTCACTGTTTTGCTGTTCCCTCTGTTTCCAAAGGCCCAGCCCGGGCTTACAAAGACGGCCGAAACCGTCCGCCAGACGCTGGATGACTATCTGTTCTTTACAGATGCCAGAACACCTTTTTCTCTGGCCGGCACCGGCTGGCAGCCACTGGGTGCAAACCGTCTTGGGGGGACCGCGGACCCGACAGATGACAAGGTCATGCAGGTCAGAGCCAGCGGACCGGCCTATCTGCGTGGAACCGTCCGAAATGAATACACCGGTTTTGCCTGGGCTGACACCATCGGCGGACGGCGGTATCTCTATATAGATCCCCGATTTACCGCCATGCGCAACAATCTTTTTGATATTAACCGCCCGAGCCGTTCCATCTCAAACAGCTTTCCTGAGGCCGAGCCTGTCAGTGTCTTCATTGAGCAGGATACTGCCAGCACGCTCTTTCTGACTCAGCGGTTCAGCAACATCAGCGGGCAGAATATCGTCCCGTACTTTTCGCCAGCAAGTGAACTGTTTGCCACGCATTCCCTGAACGCCGGCAATCAGTATGACTTTACAGCCATCCGTCTGAGCGCCGAGACCCCGGGCATCCGCGACCTCGTCCTTGGTGCCGCTACCGCCTCGGACGCCTGGATGGAGGAGACCATCCGTGAACAGTACCTTACCCTGCCGGACATTCTGGAGTCGAATGTGTATGAGCTGGCTGAGGAGATCACCGAAAATGCCCGGACGGATTATGACCGTGCACTCGCGCTGACCACATACCTCTCCACCAACTTTTCCTATTCGCTCGTCCAGAATACACCGCCGACAAACCGGGATTTTGTTTCCTGGTTCCTGTTTGAGGAAAAGCGTGGGTACTGCACGGCCTTTGCCAGCAGCCTTGTCGTCATGGCCAGATCACTCGGCCTGCCGGCGCGCTATATTGAGGGCTACTACATAAAGCCCGGCGAGGACGGCATTGCCTATGTCACCCAGCAAAATGCGCATGCCTGGTGTGAAATCTATTTCACCGGTTTTGGCTGGCTTTCCTTCGATCCCACACCGGGGAATGAATCGGACGGACAGGGCGGCAGCGGCAACAGTCCGGACACTACGCCGACGCCAACACCAACGCCGGAACCGACGCCTGCGCCGACACCTACAAACACGCCTGAACCGGATTCAAGCCCGACAGTGGATGAAACACCAACGCCCACGCAGACGCCAACCCCGGTTCCAACTGTGACGCCTTCTCCCACGCCAGACCCGGAGCAGGATGATCACAGTAACCTGTTCCGTCTTCTGCTTCTCATTCTCATCCTGTTGCTGCTCATCGCCTGCATTGCGCTGCGTCTGTCACTTGCCAGTCCGCAGAATGCCGCCAGCCGTGAGGAAGAGCGGAGCAATGCGCTCCTGGTCTACTATGCAGCCATCCTGCAGGTACTCTCTGCCATGCACATCTGCCCGGAATCCGGCGAAGCACCGGCTACCTTCCTGGTCCGTGCCGGCACCTTGCTTAAAGAACCGGTTGCCCTTGATAGCCTGGCCAACGCACTTTGCACTGCCGGTTACAGCAGCAAGCGTCCGAGCAAACAGCAAATGGCCGAGGCTGCAGAAATCTATGAGAAGATTGCAGCACAGATGTCCCTGACAGCCCGTCTCCGCCTCCTGCGGACACGACTAGTGCATGGACTCTCTCTCAAATCCCTCGCTTAACTGATTCGCGGCAGAAAACCACCTGGTTTTCTGCCGCTTATGCTGACAGATTGTTGACTGAAATCACCCACAAATCGCCCGGAAAACCGGTACAGACCTGCATGATGCTTAAAATCATCCATTGACAAATTGTCTATCATGACATATACTCATATGCTGTCTGCCGGAAATCATCCGGTGCTCTGCGCATCTGTTGTCACTGGCCTGCGGACACCTGTTCTGCCAGCGGTATGCAGGACTATTCAACCATGCCTTTGTCTGCCGGTCCACCGTCAGGCCCTGATATGAAAAGCATCATCCAGTCATTGCAGTCTGGTCTGTATTTTATCCTGCAAATCCACAGGTTTATCAGAAAGGACAGGGAGTGCACTGCCGGACAGCATCCTGTGTACTCCAAACGATTCTATGATTGAAAAATGGCAGATGGCCATCCCGGAGCTGCGCCCGGATTTTGAACGCCGCATTTACATCTGTACCCCGCCAGGCTATGACACCTCGGATGAATCGTATCCCGTCATGTACCTCTTTGATGGACAGAACCTCTTCTTTGATGAGGATGCAAGTTTCGGGACATCCTGGAACCTCGCCGAGTTTGTCGAGTGCAATGATCCCGGCTGCATTCTCGTTGGCATTGAGAGCAGTCCGTTCGGCAACGAGCGGCTGGAGGAATATTCGCCGTTCACGCACACTACGCCTGAGCTCGGTCACATCTTCGGCGTTGCCCGGACAACCATGAACTGGCTTTTAAGAACACTTAAACCGGCGATTGATGATGCTTTCCGGACCATCTCGGACAGAGATCACACGTATATCGGCGGCTCTTCCATGGGCGGGCTGATCAGCCTGTATGCCATCACCGCATACAATGAAATGTTCTCGCGCGCTGTCTGTCTCTCACCCAGTCTCTGGGTGCATCCCGAAAAAGTCAGACATATGATTTCAAGTGCGAAGCTTGCAGAGCATACCCGAATTTATCTGGATTACGGTTCCGAGGAACTGCCTAATCACGCAGCCACCTATCATGCGCTGCTTGACAGTGTCCAGCTGTTCTTGAACCGCAGTGTGGATCTCACTTTCCGCATTGAACCTTACGGTGACCATTCTGAGGCATCCTGGGCACAGCGCGTGCCCGTTTTCATGCGCTGCCTCGATTTAGTATAAGGAGACCTGATTTATGGAAGTACGTTATTTCAAAGAGTATGCACCTGCCCTCGGTCGGGACATGGAATTCAAAGTCTACGGCCATCAGGGCAAGCCCGTCCTCTATTTTCCCTGCCAGGCAGGGCGGTTCTATGACTTTGAGAATTTCCACATGACCGACGTATTTGCCCCGTGGATTGACAGCGGCAAGATCACGGTCTATTCCGTGGACACCATTGACAATGAAACCTGGGCCGACAAGGGCGGTGATCCCCGCCGCCGGATTGAGCGTCACGAGCAGTGGTATCACTATCTGGTGGACCAGATGGCCCCGCGCATCGCGGATCTTTCCGGCGAGCGCAACCACAGCTATACCCCCATCATGACGTTCGGCTGCTCACTTGGTGCCATGCATGCTGCCAACCTCTTTTTCCGTCGTCCTGATCTCTTTGATTCCGTTCTTGGCCTTTCAGGCATCTACGATTCCCATGACAGTTTCGGCTCTTACATGGATGACCTGGTTTACCAGAACTCACCCTGTGATTTCCTGGCCAACATGCCCTGGGATCATCCGTATATCCAGATGTACAACGAGCGGCGGATTATCATCTGCGTCGGCCAGGGTGCCTGGGAGGATGTTCTCAAAGAAGGCACTGCCCGTCTCAAGGGGGTCCTTGACAGCAAGGGCATCAACGCCTGGGTGGATTTCTGGGGCTTTGATGTTAACCATGACTGGGACTGGTGGTACAAGCAGGCAGCTTATTATCTCCCATTCCTGATGGGTGAGGCTTAATAGAAGGAGAAGCGTTATGCAAAACTTTATCTTTATTTCCCCGAATTTCCCGACCAATTACTGGAAGTTCTGTTCTGAGCTCCAGAAAAATGGCGTTCGTGTGCTCGGCATCGGCGACTGCCCGTATGATCAGCTCATGCCTGAGCTCCGCGGCTCCCTGACCGAGTATTACAAAGTCTCCTCCCTGGAGAACTATGATGAGGTCTATCGCGCGGTCGCGTTCCTGATCTACAAGCACGGCAAGGTTGACTGGCTCGAGAGCAACAACGAATACTGGCTCGAGCGTGATGCCGCACTGCGTACTGCGTTCAACATCACAACCGGTTTCCACACAGAGGATATGAATGCTGTAAAGCTCAAGTCTGCCATGAAGGCCAATTATGCCAAAGCCGGCGTCAAGACCGCGCCCTGGCATCTGGTCGACAACTACGACAGCTGCCGCGCATTCATTGACCAGGTCGGTTATCCGGTCATCGTAAAGCCGGACAACGGTGTCGGTGCTTCCCACACTTACAAACTTTCCAACGATGCCGAACTCGGCGCTTTCCTGGCCGAAAAGCCGGACCGCCAGTTCATCATGGAGCAGTTTGTCCGCGGCACCGTCCACTCCTATGATGCCATCATCGACCCGAACGGCCAGCCGATCTTTGAAACCGGCAACGTGACGATCGATTCCATCATGGAGATCGTCAACACCAACGGCAACTCCTGCTACTACATCGAAAAGAATCTGCCGGACAACATTCGTGATGCCGGCCGCCGGACCGTCGCCGCTTTCGGCGTCAGGAGCCGTTTCATCCATTTCGAGTTCTT